>URFD01000068.1 GCA_900547015.1 uncultured Oscillospiraceae bacterium
TAGTAGAGTGGGTCTTGGACTTTTTTGATCAAATTGAGTCCGGGCTCTGTCTACATTTCAAGATGATTTACAGAAAGGCACACCGAAAATGCTTCAAATAACACCACCAAAAAATGACAAGCCTGTTGTCGAATCCAAAAAACCCTCCAAAAAGGGACTGAATATCATCATCGTCGGCTGCGGTAAGGTTGGAACCACCCTGGTCGAACAGCTGACCCGCGAGGGCCACGACATCACCATCATCGACCGCTCGCCGCAGCTGGTGCAGCAGCTCATTGACAAGTACGATGTCATGGGCATCGTCGGCAACGGCGCAAGCTACAGCGTCCAGATGGAGGCCGGCATCGAGGACTCCGACCTTTTGATTGCGGTAACCGAGTCGGACGAGCTGAACCTGCTCTGCTGCACCATCGCAAAGCGAGTCGGTGACTGCGCTGCAATTGCCCGCGTCCGCACCCCGGACTACAGCACCGAGGTCGGCTACCTGCGTGAGAAGCTCGAGCTTGCCATGATTATCAACCCTGAGCTGGAGGCTGCCAACGAGGTCGCAAGGATTCTCTACCTGCCTACTGCTCTGGAGGTCAACTCCTTTGCCCACGGACAGGCGGAGCTGATCAAGTTTCAGGTTCCGGACGGCAATATGCTGGACGGCATCACCATCGCTCACCTTGGCAGGACGATTTCCCACAATGTCCTGTTCTGTGCCATCGAGCGTGACGGAAAGGTCTACATCCCTTCCGGTGACTTTTTGATTTCCAAAGGGGACATCATCTCCTTTGTCGCATCCCGAAAATCTGCCAAGACCTTTTTGGAGCGAATCGGCTTCAAGACCAACCATGTCAAGAGCACCATGATTATCGGCGGCGGCAAGGCGGCATACTACCTTGCACGGCAGTTACTGCGGATGGGCATCTCAGTCAAGATTATTGAAATTGACAAGGCCCGCTGCGAGGAGCTGAGCATCCTGCTGCCAAAGGCGGTCATCATCAACGGAGACGGCACCAACGAGGGTCTGCTCAAGGAGGAGGGCATCGAATACACCGAATCCTTTGTCCCGCTGACCGGCATCGATGAAGAAAACATCCTGCTGACCCTGCATGCGCGTCAGGTCTCCCATGCCAAGGTTATCACCAAAATCAACCGCATCACCTTCAAGGGCGTCATCAGCGGACTGAACCTCGGCAGTGTTGTCTACCCGCGATACATCACCTCCGAAACCATCATCGCCTATGTGCGAGCTAAACAGAACTCGATGGACAGCAACATCGAAACGCTGTACCATATGTTCGACCACCGTGTAGAGGCAATCGAGTTCCGTGTCGATGAGCCGTCTGCTGTCACCAATATTCCTTTGGTAGAGCTGCCACTGAAGAAGGATCTCCTACTTTCGTTCATCAACCGAAACGGAAGAATCATCATCCCCACCGGTCGGGACAGCATCCAGATTGGGGACACCGTCATGATCGTCACCACCCACACCGGGTTCAACGATATTTTGGATATTTTAAGGTAGGAAAAAAGAATGAATAGATCAATGATTCGATATATCCTGGGATATGTCATCGCCATCCAGTCCATCCTGATGCTGCTGCCCTGTCTGGTCGCTGTCATCTATCGGGAGCCGGAGGGCATTCACTTTCTTATCATCTCCCTGCTGTCCGCTGTCATCAGCCTGTCGATGATTCGCAAGAAGCCGGAGGACTCGGTCTTTTACCTCAAGGAGGGTTGCATTGCCACCTCGCTGAGCTGGATTGTCATGAGCTTGCTGGGCTGTCTGCCCTTCGTCCTGACCGGAGAAATCCCCTCCTTTACCGATGCGCTGTTTGAAACGGTATCCGGTTTCACCACGACCGGCGCAAGTATCCTGAGTAATGTAGAGGGACTGTCCCATGCTTCCCTGTTCTGGCGCAGCTTCACCCACTGGATTGGCGGCATGGGAGTTTTGGTCTTTTTGCTGACCATCATCTCCCTGAGTGGCGGCTCCCACATCAACCTGATGCGCGCAGAAAGCCCAGGCCCCTCGGTGGGCAAGCTGGTTCCCCGCGTCAAGCACAACGCGCGTCTGCTGTACATTATCTATCTGGTTATGACTCTGGTGGAAATCATCCTTCTGCTTGCCGGAAAAATGCCGCTGTTTGATGCGGTTGCCACCAGCTTCGGCACTGCCGGAACCGGCGGCTTCGGCATCCGAAACGACAGCATGATGAGCTATTCCCCCTATCTACAATGGGTGGTCACCATCTTCATGATTTTGTTCGGCGTCAATTTCAATGCCTTTTACCTGATTACCTTCCGGAAATTCAAAAAAGCCTTTGAGATGGAGGAGGTTCATTGGTACTTCATCATCATCCTTGTGGCAACCGGAATCATCTTTTCCCAGATTCTGAAAACCTCCGCAGGCGCCTTTGATGCGCTGACCCAAGCCTCCTTCCAGGTCGCATCGATTATCACCACGACCGGATTTTCTACCGCCGACTTTAACCTCTGGCCCCAGACCAGCAAAACCGTTCTGGTACTGCTGATGTTCATCGGAGCCTGCGCCGGCAGTACGGGCGGCGGCATCAAGGTTTCGCGCTTTGTCGTCATGGTCAAGACCATCGGCAAGGAGCTTAACTCCTACATCCATCCACGCAGTGTCCGCAAAATCAAGCTGGACGGCAAGCCCATTGAGCATGAGGTTCTGCGCTCTATCAATGTCTACTTCATGACCTACATCCTGCTGTACGCTGTTTCCGTATTTTTGATTTCTTTGGAGAACAAGGATATGGTCACCAACTTCACCGCTGTCGCGGCTACCTTCAACAATATCGGCCCAGGCTTGGAGCTGGTCGGCCCAACCCAGAACTTCGGCTCCTTCTCGCTGCTTTCCAAGTATGTCCTGATTTTCGATATGCTGGCAGGCCGTCTGGAGCTGTTCCCACTGCTCATCCTCTTCCACCCCGGCGTCTGGAAGGATGCCGTATCGCAGAAGGTCAGCGAATCCAACCCGCAGATTTACCGGGATTTGGGCTCTTCTTGGCATGATTGATGCCCGACCCTGATTCTGCGTCCCCGACAAGAAAGGAGAAATCCACATGAAAAAACATCTGGTTTGTGCTGTCATTTCTGCGATTGTCATGCTGCTGCTTCCTTGGTGTGCCGTGGCTTTTGTTCCGAGTGACGGCGGGATGCTGGTTTCTCTGCTCCTCCTGTTTGCCGTAAATCCTATCTCCGCTGTGTGCATTGGCATCATTTCGGGCAGCAAGCCCCGGTCGTTGTGGCTCCATCCTCTGTTGCTGTCGGCGCTGTTCGCTGTCGGTGCGTGGAAAAGCCTTGGAATCACCGTTCCTGACCTTCTCCCGTATTCGGCAATATATCTGGCGATTGGATATGTTGCCCTGCTTTTGACCGCTCTGTCGCGGCACAAGAAGGATTCCGGCTCCCTGTAAAATGAAATCACACCAAAAGAAAAACCGACCTGCCAAAAACAGGTCGGTTTTTTGATTCGGAAAAGCTCCTATTATTCCTCGTAGACGATTGCATCGTGGTCCGGGCTGTGCTCTCCGCCAAACTGATAATCGTTGCCCGGGATGATTGCATTGAGCAGGATACCTGCAATTGCAGCAATTGCCAGACCGGACAGGTTGACAGAGAGGGTTTCGGTGATGGTAATGGTCAGTCCGCCGATGGAGTTGAAGCCCAGTGCGCTGACCAGAATGACCGCTGCAATAATCAGGTTGCGGCTCTGGGTGAAGTCCACTTTGTTTTCTACAACGTTGCGGATGCCGATTGCCGAAATCATACCGTACAGCATGAAGGAAACGCCGCCGATGATTGCGGATGGAACCGTTTCGATTGCTGCGCCGAATTTCGGGAAGAAGGACAGGAGGATTGCGACCAGCGCTGCAATCCGCATTACCCTCGGGTCGTAAACCTTGGTGAGAGCCAACACGCCGGTGTTTTCGCCGTAGGTGGTGTTTGCAGGGCCGCCTCCCAGCGCAGAAAGGCTGGTTGCAAGGCCGTCGCCCAGCAGGGTGCGATGCAGGCCCGGGTCGTTCAGATAGTTCTTTCCGGTGGTTGCACTGATTGCCGCCATATCACCGATGTGCTCCATCATGGTTGCCAACGCAATCGGCATGATGGTGACAACGGCGCTGAAGCTGAATTTTGGCAGAGAGAGCGGTGCCATCGCAAAAACCTTGGCAGAGTTGATTGCGGTAAAATCAACCTCTCCCATGACGACTGCGACCAGATAGGAAACCAAAATACCCAGCAGAATCGGAACAATCTTGACCATTCCCTTGCCCCAGATATTGCAGATGACAATGACTGCAAGGGCAATCATGGCAAGCAGCCAGTTCTGGCTGGCATTTGAGATTGCGGTCGGCGCCAGAATCAGACCAATCGAGATGATGATTGGGCCTGTGACAACCGGTGGGAAAAACCGCATAATACGGCGGATGCCAAAGACTGAAATCAGTCCGGACATCAGCACATAGACCAAGCCCGCTACCAGCACACCGCCGCAGGCATAAGGCAGCAACTCGGCATTGGCAGCACCATCCGCCAAGCGAGGAGCGACTGCCGAATATCCACCCAGAAAGGCAAAGGAGGAGCCCAGAAATGCCGGAACCTTTCCTTTGGTAATCAGGTGGAACAGCAGAGTGCCCAAGCCCGCCATCAGCAGGGTGGTCGATACATTCAATCCGGTCAGAATCGGAACCAGCACCGTTGCGCCAAACATGGCAAAGGTGTGCTGAACGCCCAGAATCAACATCTTCGAGACGCCCAGCTGCCGAGCGTCATAGATGCCGACCTCGCCGACTCGGATTTTATTTTTCTTCTCTTTCATAAAAATTACCCCCTCAAGTACGAAATCTGCGTTACAGAAAATTCGCCTTGAATATTGTACCAGATATTCGCCGACAGAACAAGGCGGTGTCCGTACAAATTTTGCTGAAATCTTTTTCATTTTTCGCAGCGGTCAGCTTGGGAGTGGGCTTTTATTCCATTTTCCGCAATGTTTAGAAAAGCGCAGCACACCCAAACGGGCATCCTGCGCTTGTGACACGATTTTCGGGCAGCACTATCTTGCGATAATGTATGCCATGTAGATTGCGTAAAGGCCAATAAACACCGCAGCCTTCATGCGGGTCATCTTGTCGTTGAATCTGGCAAGAATCAGGACAAACAGAGCCACCCCAATCAGTACCGCAACGTCGATGATATTTTCCGGGATGACCGCAATCGGGGTCAGAGTTCCCGAGATACCCAAAATGAACAGAATGTTCAGGATGTTGGAGCCGATGGCATTTCCCAGTGAGAGGCTGCTCTCCCCTTTGCGCGCTGCAACCACACTGGTGACCAACTCTGGCAGAGAGGTTCCAATCGAAACGATGGTCAGCCCGATGAGCGTATCGCTCATGCCCCACTGGCGGGCAATATCGCTGGCGCCGCTGACAACAAAGTTTCCGCCGAGGATAATGGCAGCCACACCGATGATAATCAGGATGATGCTCTTGCCAATCGGCAAAGCCTCCACCGTTTCCTCCTCCACACGATAGCGCAGGGCGGAGCGAATCAGAATCAGCATAAAGGCCACCAGACCAATCAGCAGGAGGATGCCGTCCAAGCGGCTCAGGACGCCGTCAAACATAAACGCGCACAGAGCAACCGAAACAATCAGATTGATAATCAGGTCGCGCTTCACAATATCGCGGTGCATGACAAAGGGGGCAATCATCGCCGAACAGCCGACGACCACCAGCGTATTAAAAATATTGGAGCCGACAACGTTGGACAGTGCCAGCTCATTGTTTCCTGCTATGCTGGCAGTGATGCTGACGCTGGCCTCCGGCAGGCTGGTGCCCAGCGCAACAATGGTCAGACCGATAATCAAGGACGGCACCTTGAGGATTTTCGCTACCGATGCGCTGCCATCCACAAAGAAATCTGCGCCCTTGACCAGAAACAACATTCCCACAATCAAAATCAAGTACATCATTTTTGCTTCCACTCTCTTTTCTTTTTCACTGTTGTTCTCTGTCCTGATTCTCAGGTATCCGGTTGCCGCATTGTCTCATCCATATCTCACAGCCGTTCTGATATTGAAAAATCCTTCCCTTGTTTTTCATCTACAGGACAATTCATACTGTATCAGATTCCCGGTCAAATGTCAATTCTTGACGAAAACCGACTCAGACATTGCCGCGCCTTTCTTAGGCAAAAACAACAGCTCCCTGCCAAACGGCAAGGAGCTGTCAAGGATTTCGATTATTCGTTTTCAGGAGCTTCCGGAGTTTCGGTCAGCTTCATCGCTTCCTGCAACCCCATCATATCCTCAACCGGGAGGGAAAACAGGATGCCGCGGCACTCGGTTGCCAGTCCGGCCACCTGATTGACGGCACGCATAATGCCCATCTTCTGCTGTCTTGGCGACAGGATGGCGATGATTTCCTTTTCCGGCTGGAGGGTAAAGCCCAGCAGATTTTCCATGTCCTCCAAGCCAACCCGTCGTCCGTGCAGAACGGTGCCGCCGCGTGCACCTTCTTTTCGGGCAGCATCCATCACGATGTCCAGATTGCCACGGTTGACCACAACCAAAATCAAATCATATTTTGTAACAGTATCCACCGATTCTTCCTCCTCACTTGGCTGTCCTTCTTTAAACAGGATTTGGTGAACCCGTCCGCACACTCCGGTCAGAGGAATGGTGAACACGATTCCATGACCCGGTCTGGACAGATGAAAGCGTTCATCTATCTTTGCAATCAGCCTCTTCATCCGATAAGCCGGCGCCAGCGTGAACACGACATCCTTTTCGGTCGCTTCCAAACCTAAGTAGTCCAAAATCTGAGAATTCGCAGTTCCGAATCCCAAGCACAAATAATCGAAGTGCAGCTTTTGGGAGCGGTAAATATCAACGGCTGCGCTCCCCTTTCCTCGGTCTACGATTGTCACCATCAACCTCATCAAATCTTTCCTAGGCATTGTTTTCCTCCTCTGCATAGTCGATGATGTCATCCACCAGTACGAGCTCTTCTTCCTCGGTCATATCTGTGGTTCGATCCAGCTTGCGCTGATAGAACAATCCCAAAATCTGAAGGGTAATCAACGGTGTCATCGCAACCATCGCAACAACACCAAACGCATCCATCAAAACATCTCCGCCCAGCGCCTGACAAGCTCCCATTGCAAATGGCAGCAGGAAGGTTGCGGTCATCGGTCCGGAGGAAACACCGCCGGAGTCGAACGCAATCGCTGTGAAAATCTTTGGAACCCGGAAGGTCAGCAGCAAAGCAATCAGATAGCCCGGCACCAAGAACCAGTAGATTGGAATATGCAGCCAAACGCGGAGCATGGAAATTCCAATCGAAAGAGAAACACCAATGGACAGCGAAAGGCCGATTGCCTTCTGCGGAATCGCGCCGCTGGTAACATCCTCTACCTGACGGTTGAGAACATGAACCGCAGGCTCCGCCGCTACGATGAAGTAGCCGACGATCATGCCCAGCGGAATCAGCATCCAGCTCGGAGAATTGCTTGCCATCGTCTGGCCCAGATAATGGCCCGCCGGCATAAAGCCGATGTTGGCTCCTGTTAAAAACAGCACCAATCCCAAAAAGGTGTATCCGATACCGATTCCAATTTTAATCAAAGCGCGCCGTTTCAGGCGAATGGAAATCAGCTGGAACGCCATAAAGAAGAAAATGATTGGCAGCAAACCGAAAAAGACCTCTTTGAGATAGAGCGGCAGGCCCTGTGCAAACTGGCGTCCGGCATCCTGAGAGGTTTCGACCAGCGGAATCTCAAACGGGGTGTAAGCTACCTCGGTCGAATTGTACAGCAGGCCCAGAATCATAACCGCCAAAATCGGTCCGACGCTGCACACTGCTACCATACCGAAATTATCCTCGTCCTTGCCCTGACGGCTTGCCAAACCGGTTCCCAGTGCCATGATAAACGGAACGGTAATCGGGCCGGTCGTTACACCGCCGGAGTCAAACGCAACTGCCAGAAATTCATTCGGTACAAAAATCGACAGAATGAATACCACAGCATACAAAACCAACAGCGTGTACTGGAGCGGAATCCCGAAGCGGGTCCGCAGCATCGAGGTCAGCAAAAAGGTGCCGACTCCAACCGCCACTGTGATAATGATGACCAAGTCCGGTACTGCCGGCACCTGCCGAGCCAGCACCTGAAGATCCGGTTCTGCAATCGTTACAGTCACACCAATCAGAAAGCAGACTAATGCGATAAAGGCAAGGTTTTGTGAAGTCCCCAGCCTGCGTCCCATCTGTTCTCCCATTGGCATCATTGCAATGTCCGCTCCCAGCGAGAAAAAACCCATTCCGACGATGAGCAGCGCAGCGCCCACAAAGGCAACCTCGAAGCCGGCGATATCGATTACGGCGCCCCATAAAAATCCCGAGCATACGCCCGCAACATTCGCTGCCATGGAAATGCGCGCATACACAATAGGATATTCAAGGCCGCCGAATGTTTTACGGGCAAACGACGGCGTCATGACATTGGTGACGCCGTAATAGACGCCATACGCGAATGCGCCCACCGCGATAACGACGGCCACATTGCCGGCGCCCCCTACCAAAATAAGCACAGCACCCACGATGCCCATGGCGATGCACGCAACCGTGCCCGAGAATGGATGCTTTTCGCCCACGTATCCAAGCCCGAGCTTTGTGCCCGTTTGAGCCGCCATGGAAAGCGACGTGGCCCACGCACCAAGCATGGGAACAGCAGATCCAACCGCCAGCGTATGCACATACGAGGGAACCATGCCGTTGAGGTACATGCCGAAATTCAAGCAGAAGCAAAAGCCCATAATGAGATAGAACTGGGGCATTTTGAACGCTTCCTTCGCCGCGATGCCCTTGCGGGCGCGAG
>URFD01000069.1 GCA_900547015.1 uncultured Oscillospiraceae bacterium
GATTCATGCTGGCTTTTTCACTGCTTTTTATTCTCTGGGGGAAAACTGCTCGCAGGCAGGCTGGTCGGGGTCGATTCTTGTGCCTTCTCCGATGCGGTAGTTTCGGCTGAAAAAGCTCCCCTTGCGGCGGCAGAAGAAGCAGGGCGGACGCCGATAGTCGGTGCTGCGGTCGTCCTGCCAGCAGAATCGGCAATCCCGACAGGAATGGGAAGAAGAACTCATCGACATCAAAGCACCTCAGTCCATCAGGTCGCTCATGCCGTATAAGCCCGGCTGCTGTCCGACTAAAAACAGGGCGGCACGAATGGCGCCGACAGCAAAGATTTCCTTGCTCATCGCGCTGTGCGAGAGGGTGAGCACCTCGTCGTGTCCGGCAAAGATGATTTCATGTTCGCCGACGATGGTTCCGCCGCGCACGGCATGGATTCCGATTTCGTTACGGGAGCGCGGTGCGCGTCGGCTGTGGCGGTCATAGACATACTGGGCGGGATGGCTCAGTTCCTCAGAAATTGCGTCTGCCAGCATCAGCGCAGTGCCGCTGGGTGCGTCCACCTTGAGGTTGTGGTGCTTTTCCACAATCTCGATGTCAAAATCCGCCCCCAATACCCGGGCAGCCTTTTTGGCAAGCTCACGCAGCAGCGAGATTCCCATGGACATATTGGCAGAGAAAAAGATTGGAATCTGGTTGGCGGCCTCCTTGAGTCGTGTGGTCTGCTCCTCCGAAAGCCCGGTGGTGCAGATGACAGCCGGAATCCTGTGCGCTACAGCGTAGTCCAGCAGCGGCAGGGTGACCGAGGGGTGAGAAAAATCGATGATGACATCGCAGGTAACCTCACACTGTTCGGGGGAGGTGTAGATGGGATACTCTCCGCCCAGCGGATGGAGGTCCAGACCGGCAGCGATGCGGCAGTCGTCGCGTTCTGCAACGGCACGGGTCACAGCCTGTCCCATCTTGCCGCCGGCTCCGGAAAGAAGAATAGAAATCATATTTGGAACGTCCTTTCTTTTTTCAGAGAACAGGAGCCGGACCAGAGGCCCGGCCCGAGAATTTAAGGAATCAGGTGATGGCGGTTCAGCAGCTCGGCGAGGTGTTCGCGTGCCTGTGGCTGCATAGCGGTCAGAGGCAGTCTGCATTCGCCGCAGTCCATACCCATCAGGTTCAGCGCCTCCTTGACCGGAATCGGGTTGACATCCGAGAACAGCGCATTGGTCAGCTCCAGCAGTTCCAGCTGAAGGCGGCGGCTCTGTTCCACCCTTCCGTCAAAGAAGAGCTGGCAGATTTCGTGGGTCTGGCGCGGCATGATGTTTGCCAGAACCGAGATGACGCCTTTGGCGCCCAGAGAAAGCATCGGGACAATCTGGTCGTCGTTTCCGGAATAGAGGTCGAGACGGTCGCCGCACAGCTGTGCGATTTGGGCAACCTGTGAGATGTTGCCGCTGGCCTCCTTGATGGCGACAATGTTGGGGTGGTCTGCCAGCTGTCGGCAGGTGTCGGGTGCGATGTTGACGCCGGTTCTGGATGGAACGTTGTACAGGATGATTGGCAGGTCACAGGCATTGGCAACCGCATGGAAGTGGCGCACCAGCCCTGCCTGAGAGGTCTTGTTGTAATATGGGGTCACATGGAGCAGGGCATCAGCGCCGACCTTCTTTGCCTGACGGGACATGGCTACGGCGTGAGCGGTGTTGTTGCTGCCCGCACCGGCAATCAGAGGAACACGGCGGTTGACACGCTCGGCGGCATAGGCGATGGTTTCCAGATGCTCGGTCTCGGTCATAGTGGCAGATTCTCCGGTGGTGCCGCAGATGATGACGGCATCGGTTCCGTTTTCAATCTGGAAATCGATCAGCTGTCCCAAACGCTCAAAATGGATGGAGCCATCCGGCTTCATCGGGGTGATAATGGCAACGCCTGAACCGGTAAAAATGGTCTGTTTCATCAAAAAACCTTCTCTATTCTAATCAAGATAGCCCTTGCTGGCAAGGGTTTCTGCCATCAGCACCGCTCCTCCGGCAGCGCCGCGGACGGTGTTGTGCGACAGGCAGACAAATTTATAATCATACTGGGTGTCCTCACGCAGACGGCCGATGGAGATGCCCATTCCGTTTTCTAGCTCGCGGTCCAAACGGGTCTGCGGACGGTTCTCCTCCTCAAAGTAGGTTAAAAACTGGCTGGGAGCGGAGGGTAGCTGGTGCTGCTGAGGGTAGCCGGAGAACTGTTCCCAGCAGGAACGAATCTCCTCCATGCTTGGCTTGCGCTCAAACGAAACAAAGACGGCAGCCAGATGCCCATCCGAAACCGGCACCCGGATGCATTGGGTGGTGATGGAAGGAGAAACGGCAGGCACGATGCGGTCGCCGTCGATGCTTCCCCAGATTTTGAGCGGTTCCCGTTCGCTCTTTTCCTCCTCGCCGCCGATGAACGGAATGACATTGTCCACCATTTCCGGCCAGGTCTCAAAGTTTTTCCCCGCTCCGGAGATTGCCTGATAGGTGCAGGCCAAAACCTTGGTGATGCCAAACTGACGCAGCGGGTGCAGGGCAGGCACATAGCTTTGCAGAGAGCAGTTGGACTTGACGGCGATGAAGCCGCGCTTGGTTCCCAGCCGTGCTCTCTGCGCCTCGATGATGCGCGCGTGGTCGTCGTTGATTTCCGGAATAATCATCGGGACATCGGGGGTAAAGCGGTGGGCAGAGTTGTTGGACATGATGGGACATTCCAGCCGCGCATAGGTTTCTTCCAGAGCGCGGATGTCCTCCTTGTTCATGTCAACGGCGCAGAAGGCAAAGTCAACGCTGGCGGCAATCTCCCGGGCGTCGGCAACGGCGTCCCGCACCACCAGAGAGCGCACCGACTCCGGAATCGGGGTCGACATCATCCAGCGGTGGGAGACTGCCTGCTCATAGGTTTTTCCGGCGGAGCTTGCCGAGGCCGCCACAACGGTGACGGTAAACCAGGGGTGGTTCTCCAACAGGGAGAGAAATCTTTGGCCGACCATGCCGGTCGCGCCGATAACGGCTACATGATACTGTTTCATCGTGATGCATCCTTTCCAAAATATGAGGATTAAAACACTGTATGCATTCGTTTCCCTCAAAATAACCCCAACAGACGGAAACAAACAAGATATGAAAAAAGCCGGTTTTCTATAAACCGGCGAAACTGATAGGGGTTTTCTTCCTGCTGTGCGATGCTCACGAAAGGAAACAGGCGCATGGAACCAGGAAAAAACAGATAGCGCTTCACCCGACGCTGCGGGTGACAGTGGCGTTCTTGTTCAGAACGTCCCCAGGGCAGTATCCGCCGAAGATACCCCCTTCGGCACCGTTCCCTTTGACTCAGGCTTCGAACGGCTTTGGCAGCCTAAGCCTGTGCTACTGATGAAAGGTGCACCTCTATCGTTTTTCATATAAAGCTGTGAGTGTTTGCCATTATCTTATCACCCGTACTCGGGGCTGTCAAGGAAATTTTGCACGATGGAATAGAAAATCTTTCGTCGCTTTGCGATTGCAGCACCCGCTTGCAGTGATTCTTACCCTATCGAATCCATATTTCTTTGGCAAAACAGGGCGTAGCGGTTGACACCGGGAAGCAGAAATCGTACAATAAAATCTGTATGACCGTGTGCGGCTGTGGCTGCTGCGGACAGGGAATGAGAACCGACTCATCTCTCTGACAAGAATTCTACACCTGTACAGTGAAGGAGTAATTTCATGAAAAAATCCGATTTTTGGTTCGATTTGCCGCAGGAGCAGATTGCCCAGACCCCAATCGAGCCGAGAGACCATTCCCGAATGTTGGTGATGGACCGAAACAGCGGTCAGTGTAGTCACCGCCATTTTTATGACATTCTGGATTATTTACAGGAGGGTGACCTGCTGGTTGTCAACGATTCCCGTGTCATTCCGGCAAGACTTTACGGCAAAAAGGAGGACACCGGAGCCAACATCGAGGTTCTGCTGCTCGAGCAAAAGGAGCAGGATGTCTGGGAAACTTTGGTAAAACCGGGCAAAAAGGCAAAGCCGGGGGTTCGTCTGAGCTTCGGCGACGGACTGCTGCACGGCGAGGTTTTGGAGACGGTGGAGGGCGGAAACCGCCTGATTCGCTTTTCCTATGAAGGCGAGAGCATCTTCCCGATTTTGGAGCAGATTGGCAATATGCCGCTGCCGCCTTACATCACCGAAAAGCTACAGGACAACGAGCGCTATCAGACCGTCTATTCCCACGAGCTGGGCTCGGCAGCCGCACCGACAGCCGGACTGCACTTCACTAAGGAGCTGATGGACAAGCTGCGTGCCAAAGGAGTCAAGATTGCCAATGTGACCCTCCATGTCGGACTGGGCACCTTCCGTCCGGTGAAGGAGGACGAAATCACCGACCACAAGATGCACACGGAGCATTACGAGCTGCCGCAGGAAACCGCCGACCTGATCAACCAGACCAAGGCACAGGGCGGCCGTGTGATTGCAGTCGGCACCACCAGCTGCCGCACGCTGGAAACGGTCGGCACCCGTCAGGGTCTGCCACTGCATCGGGAAGAGGGTTACACCGATATCTTCATCTATCCGGGCTACCAGTTCAAGGTGCTGGATGGGCTGATTACCAACTTCCATCTGCCGGAAAGTACCCTGATCATGCTGGTCAGCGCCTTTGCCGGCTACGAAAACACCATGAAGGCCTATGAGCTTGCTGTCAAGGAAAAATATCGATTCTTTTCCTTTGGTGATGCCATGATGATTGCAACAGGAATCGAAGGAAAATAGACAACAACAGAAGGGGGAAGATTGAAAATGAAGATTACCATGATGTTTGGAAGCCCGCACCTCAACGGCACAACCAATGCGTTGGCAGAGCAGTTTATCCGAGGCGCTCAGGAGGCGGGTCATGAGGTGACCCGTCTGGATTTGGGCAGAATGAAGATTGGCCCTTGTCTGGCGTGCGACTACTGCTCCAGAACCAAGAGCGGCTGTGTCCAGAAGGACGATATGCCGCAGGTGGAGCAGGCAGTGCGTGAGGCAGATTTGATTGTGCTTGTGACCCCGCTGTACTATTACGGAATGAGCGCACAGCTCAAGGCGGCAATCGACCGATTCTACTACTTCAGCGGCTCGCTCAGAACCCAGCCGAGACAGGCGGTTCTGCTGGCTGCCTGCGCTGACGGAGAAGGCGCGATGGACGCAATGATTGCACATTATGAGGTGCTGGCCCGGTACCTGAACTGGAAGGACAGCGGCCGAGTGCTGGCATACAACTGCTGGGCTAAGGCGGATTTGGAAAAAACGGATTATCCGCAGCAGGCGTATGAGCTTGGAAAACGGATGGGAGCACAGGAGGAGCAGAATGTATAAATTACTCAAGCAGGAGGGACGCGCCCGCCGCGGCGAATTTCAGACGGTACACGGCACCGTCCAGACGCCTGCCTTTATGAACGTGGGCACCTCCGCTGCCATCAAGGGCGGCATCTCCTCGTATGATTTGAAGGACCTGAAATGTCAGGTGGAGCTGTGCAATACCTACCACCTGCACCTGCGTCCGGGCGATGAAAAAATCAAAGCGCTGGGCGGCCTGCATCGATTCATGGGATGGGACGGCCCGATTCTGACCGACAGCGGCGGCTTTCAGGTGTTCTCTCTGGCACAGCTGCGCACCATCAGCGAGCAGGGAGTCAAGTTCCAGTCGCACATCGATGGCAGACGAATCTTCATGGGCCCGGAAGAAAGCATGAGAATCCAGTCCAATCTGGCATCTACCATCGCGATGGCATTTGACGAGTGCATCGAAAACCCGGCAACCCGAGAATACACCAAGCGCTCCATCGACAGAACCGTTCGCTGGCTGCGCCGCTGCCGCAACGAGATGAACCGACTGAACGCACTGCCGGATACCATCAACCCAAACCAGATGCTGTTCGGCATCAATCAGGGCTCCACCTTCCCGGACCTGCGAATCGAGCACATGAAGCAGATTGCTGAAATCGACTGCGACGGCTATGCAATCGGCGGACTGGCAGTGGGCGAGCCTGCACCGGTCATGTATGACATCATCGAGGCGGTCGAGCCGTATATGCCAAAGGACAAGCCGCGCTACCTGATGGGGGTCGGCACACCAGCCAACATCATCGAAGCGGTCTACCGCGGCGTCGATTTGTTCGACTGTGTTATGCCCAGCCGAAATGCCCGTCATGGCCACCTGTTTACCTGGCAGGGAATCATCAACATCAACAACGCAAAATATGAGCTGGACGACAGCCCAATCGATGCAGAGTGTGATTGTCCGGTTTGCCAGCGCCACAGCCGCGCTTATATCCGCCATCTGCTCAAGGCAAACGAGATGCTGGGAATGCGTCTGGCAGTTATGCACAACCTGTACTTCTACAACACGCTGATGGAAAAAATCCGCGCTGCGCTTGACCAAGGCTGCTATGAGCAGTTCCGCGCCCAGACGCTGCCGCTGGTTAGCCGCCGCATCTAATGGGAAGTCTTTGGTAATTTTGCAGGAAACCACTTGCAAACGACCGGCCAAACAGGTATAATATTGCTTGTATACAAAATTTCAGGTGCGGATTTGACTCCGTTGCCGACAGGATATCGGGCTGATTCTCTTGGGATTTCCAGCATATATCCGGGAATTTTGTCCAATTTAACGGAGGTGCTAAAACCCTATGTCAAATCTTTACCTCGCAGCAGCAACCGATACTGCTTCTATGGTGGCAACATTCATTCCTCTGATTCTGATGATCGTTGTATTCTACTTCCTGCTGATTCGTCCGCAGAAGAAGAGAGACAAGGAAGTTCAGAAGATGCGCGAAAACATCGAGGTTGCAGATGAAATCGTTACCATCGGCGGCATCATCGGCAGAGTTGTCAGCATCAAGGACGACACCATTGTCATCGAAACCGCAGGCGACCGCAGCAAAATCCGTCTGGCTCGCTGGTCCATTCAGCAGAACATCACTGCAAACGAGAGAATGGCTCAGGAACAGGCTGAGAAAAAATCCAAATAATCGATCCGTCATGGATGAATAAAAATTGGACACCCCGAATATTCTGTTCGTATCTACTGACAGAATACGGGGTGATTTTTTATGGAAAAAAAGACCATGACAGCTCGCGGCAGTCCGGCGCAGAAATCCCGCCAGAGCAGAAACCTCCAGATGCGGGCAACAGCGGTTGGATGTCTGTCTGCGACGGCGCTGGGGGTGGTGCTGATGGGATTGCTCGCGCTGGCGATGTCTGCCGGACGGGTCCCGATTTGGGCAACAAAGGGAATCGGTCTGCTGCTGGGCTGTGTTCTTGCAGCGGCGGCAGCTTTTTTCTGTGCCAGATGCTCGGGGCAGAACGGATTCTTTCTGGGGCTGTTGTGTGCAGCCATTCTGTTTTCCGTCTGCTTTTTGATTTCCCTGAGCTTGGGAGAGACCCCGTCCTTGCGCGCGCTGGTCAAGCTGTTTTCCATGCTGATTTGCGGCTGTGTGTTCGGGAGCCTCGGCGTCAATCTCCGTTCGGGAAAACGGGTCTAAAAAAGGCAGGAGCAAATTTTGCTCCTGCCTTTTTGGTAGAAAAGATTATTCTTCTGTGGTGGTTTCCTCGGTAGCGGTCTCCTCGGATTCGGTGACACTTTCCGCATCGGAGCTGCCGCTGTCGCCGATGGTCTCGACGACCGGCTGGGAGGAAGCCGGTGTAGAACGGGTGATTTCCAACGCCTTCATCAGCTGTGGGTCGTTGGTCTCGTTGAGCTGGTCAAGGTTCTTCTGCTGCTCCTCGGTCAGAGCAACCTCGTAGTCCGGCTTGATGCCGATGCCGTCATAGTTCGGGCTCTTGGGCGGATTGTACTGAGCGACGGTGATGCGGATGGCAGAGCCGTCCTTCAGGGAGTGGGTAATCTGCATGACGCCCTTACCGTAGGTGGTGGAGCCGACCGATTTGGCAACACCGAAGTCGCGCAGAGCCTGAGTGAACAGCTCGGCAGCGCTGGCGGTGTTCTCGTTGGTCAGGACTGCCATCGGCTTCTCGATGCAGTTTGCATCCGAAACGCCGAGCACCTCGGTGGAGCCGTCGTGATAAACGGCGGTGGCGATGGTACCTTCCGGCAGCAGCATATCCAGCATCTTGATTGCCGGGTCAACCAGACCGCCGGTGTTGTTTCTCAGGTCAAAAATCAGGGATTCTGCTTTATTGTTTCCAATCAGATTTTCGACCGCTTTCTTAAACTGGTCGTAGGTATTTTCGTTGAAATCTACAATCTTGATGTATCCGGCATTTCCAATCATCTTGGAGTAGACGGTCGGGGTGACGACGACACGGCGGGTGATTTCGGAAATCTCGCGGTCCTTGTTGTCGCTACGGACGGTCATGCTGACCTTGGTTCCGGCCTTGCCGCCGATTTCTGCGATGGCGCTGTCATAGGTTTCTGCGGTGACATCGATTTCGTTGACCTTGATAATCAGGTCGCCCACCTTGATGCCTGCTTCCGATGCAGGGGAATCGGGATAGACCTCGTTGACCTGAATGAAGCCGCTTTCGCTGCGGGAGGCACGGATGCCGATGCCGGTGAACTTGCCGGCATTTTCCTGCTGCTTTTTGGTGTAGTCCGCCGCGGTGTAGTAGGTGGCGTATCGGTCGGAAAGACCGGCGATGTAGCCTGCGGCAAGGTAGTTGTTGAGGTTGTCCTCATCGATGGTGCCGTAGTAGTTTCTGCGAACATAGCTGTCGATTTCCGAGAGCTTGTCGTACATAGCCTCCCGCTGGGAGATGTTGGTGATGGTGGTGGAAAACATCTGGCGGGAAAAAATCATCGTGATGGAAAAGGTGACTGCGGTGATGACGAGCATGAGCGCCAGCGCCGCACCGAGTGAAAT
>URFD01000070.1 GCA_900547015.1 uncultured Oscillospiraceae bacterium
TTTTGAGGGAGGGGTGTCGAAAGGGACTGCGGGAGAGTGGGACAGGATTCAGGACGAACAGAGCAAAGCGAAGGAGAGTACCGGGCATTGGAACGGGCAGGAAGCAGAAAATGGGAATAAATCGACAAGGCAAGGGTGCGGATGATGTGCAAAATGATACAATGCACCCATTGAAAGAGGATAGGGGGGTGTGATACAATAATAGGTATTGATTTGCAATCTGCTTACATATAGATACAAGAGAAAAACAGAGAAAAAGGAGTGTCCTTTATGAGCGAAAATAAAACCAGAGTTGCCGTACTGTTCGGAGGCGTTTCCAGCGAGCACGATGTTTCGCTGATGTCTGCCGAGTCGGTTCTGAAAAACCTGCCGGAGCAATATGAGGTGCTGAGAATCGGCATTACCAAGGACGGACGCTGGGTGGAATATACCGGAAAGAACGAGGAAATCACCAGCCAGCGCTGGGAAGAGGACCGAAGCCTGAGAACCGCTGTTGTTTCGCCGGACCGCTCGCATAAAGGAATCCTGCTTTTGGGAGAGAACGGCTGGGAGCTGATCAAGGTGGACATCTGCTTCCCGGTACTGCACGGAAAACACGGAGAGGACGGAACCATTCAGGGCCTGTTCCAGCTGGCAGGGATTCCGTTTGTCGGCTGTGACGCAATCTCGAGCGCAAACTGCATGGATAAAGAGATGACCCACACCATTCTGGAGGCCAACGGCATCAAGATGGCAAAGTGGATGGTAGTGGACGAGAGCAAGATGGAGAATTTTGAGGAGTTTGCCCGTCAGGCAGAGGAAAAGCTGGGCTACCCGATGTTTGTGAAGCCGGCAAATGCAGGCTCCTCGGTAGGAGTAGGCAAGGCGCATGACCGCAGCGAGCTGCTGGCTGCCTGCCAGACCGCACTGAAAGAGGACTACAAGGCAGTGGTCGAGGAGTGCATCGAGGAGATGCAGGAGGTAGAAACCGCAGTGCTGGGCAACGAGCATCCGCAGGCAGCCGGTGTGGTCGGCGAGCTGGTGCCGGTTGTCGAGTTTTACACCTATGAAGCCAAGTATATTGACGGAACCACCGTTCTGCACATCCCGGGAAGAGTCTCGGAGGAAATCTCCCTCAAGCTCAGACAGACCGCAGAAAAGGCATTCCGCGCAATCGGATGCGAGGGCTTTTCGCGCATCGATTTCTTTGTCCGCAAGGCTGACGGGGAAATCATCCTCAACGAAATCAACACCATCCCGGGCTTTACCTCCATCAGTATGTATCCTAAGCTCTGGGCACACTGCGGAGTCAGCTATCCGCAGCTGCTGGAAAAGCTCATCGAGCTGGGGCTGAAACGAAACTAGGCAAGGGAGAGAGAAGATGGACAACAGAGCAATCGGGGTGTTCGACTCGGGATTGGGCGGACTGACCGCAGTCAAGGAACTGCACAATCTGCTGCCGAATGAGAACATTGTATATCTGGGCGATACCGGACGGGTGCCCTATGGCTCGCGCAGCCGGGAAACCATCATCAAGTATGCCCAGCAGGACATCGATTTTCTGCTGAAAAAGGAAATCAAGATGGTGGTGGCGGCCTGCGGAACGGTCAGCAGCACCCTGCCGAAGGAAATTTCCGGAAAGCTGCCGGTGCCTTATGTGGATATTGTGATGCCGGCGGCGCAGGAGGCCTGTGCGCTGAGCTCACGGGGACGAATCGGCGTTGTGGGAACCAATGCGACCCTCAAGAGCAACGCCTTTGGCAAAGCCATGCGGAGCATCCGCGGAGACATCAAGGTGTATGGAAATCCCTGCCCGCTGCTGGTGCATCTGGTGGAAAACGGGATGGTGGAGCCGGACAACGAAATCACCACGCTGGCGGTGAAGATGTATCTGGAGCCGTTGATGAAGGAAAACATCGACACCCTCATCCTGGGCTGCACCCACTATCCGCTGCTGTATGATATTTTTAACCGGGTTCTGGACTACAAGGTGACCTTGATTGATTCCGGAAGCTGTGTGGCGCGGTATGTCCGCAATTATCTGATGAAGAATGGAATGCTGTCTGACCGGGAGGAACCGGGAGTGACCGAGTATAACGTCACGGATGAGACTGATACCTTTGACAAGACGGCGTCGATTTTTCTGCGGGAAAAGGTCAGCGGTGCGGTCAATCGCATCGAGCTGGTGTAAGGCATGACGCTGACAGGCACAACGCCCGGCAGGGCAGAAGGAAAATAGAGGAAAACGATTGATGGAAACAACAAAGGATATGAAAAAAGACGTCCTCATCACCATCCGTGGGACCCAGCAGGTCAACGAGGAGAAGGACGTCGTCGAGATGATTACAACAGGACGGTATTATCGCAAGAACGGACTGTACTATATCAGCTATGAGGAGACCGAGGCGACCGGCTATGAGGGCTGCCGCACCACCTTGAAGATTGGCCCGAACGACAAGGTGACCATGACCCGGTTTGGGCCTTCCCGCTCCCAGCTGATTGTCCAGCAGGGGGTGCGCCACCAGTGCCAGTATGACACCGGCTACGGCGCCATGACCATCGGCGTGATGGGCAACCGCTTTGAAAGCAGCCTGAGCGACCGTGGAGGAGAATTAAAATTTGGCTATACACTGGATATCGAGGCGACGGTTGCCAGTGAAAATACGGTCAGCGTCCATGTCAAGGAGCTGCTTGCCAGATAGAGCAAACAATGGTTTATGATGAAGAAAGGAAAGGAAATCGATATGAATACAAACTTTGTACAGGATGCAATATCCGAGGTGGAGAGCCTGCTCCGCAATGCCTTTTCCAAAGCGATGGAGGAGGGAAAACTGCCGCAGGCAGAGATTCCGGCCTTTACCGTTGAAATCCCGGCAGAAACCTCCCACGGAGATTTTGCCTCCAACGCAGCGATGGTTTCGGCACGCACCTTCCGCAACGCTCCGGTCAAGATTGCAAACATCCTCACCGAGTGTATGGACTTTTCTGCGGCACGCTACATTGAGCGTGTGGAAATCGCAGGCCCGGGCTTTATCAACTTCTTTGTCAGCGCCCGCTGGTTCTCGGATATTGTGGCAGGTGTGCTGACAGCCGGTGCAGAATACGGACGCTCTGACTACGGCAAGGGCGAAAAGGTCATGATCGAATTTGTATCGGCAAACCCGACCGGTCCGATGCACATGGGCAACGCCCGCGGCGGCGCAATCGGCGACTGTCTGGCAGCAGCGATGGATGCCTGCGGCTATGATGTGACCAGAGAGTTTTATATCAACGATGCAGGCAACCAGATTGAAAAATTCGGTTGCTCGCTGGAAGCAAGATACCTCCAGATTTTTAAGGGCGAGGACGCGGTAGAATTTCCGGAGGACGGCTACCACGGCGAGGATATTCGCGAGCGCGCACAGCAGTATGCACAAGAGCATGGCGACAGCCTGCTGAATGTTTCCGCCGAGGAGCGCCGTCAGGCACTGGTAGATTTTGCTCTGCCGAAAAATATTGCCAAGCTCAAGGCAGACTTGGAAAAATACCGCATTGTCTATGATGTATGGTTCCCGGAAAGCAGCCTGCACCAGTCGGGCGCAGTCAAGGCGGTTGTAGATGACCTGACCGCACGGGGACTAACCTATGAAAAGGACGGAGCAGTTTGGTACAAGGCAACCGAGTTCGGCGGAGAGAAGGACGAGGTTCTGGTTCGTGCCAACGGCAACCCGACCTACTTCACCGCAGATATTGCATACCACAAGAACAAATTTGCCGACCGTCATTTTGACCGGGTCATCAACGTTTGGGGCGCAGACCACCACGGCCATGTCGCTCGTCTGAAGGGCGCGATGGATGCAATCGGTCTGGACGGCAGCAAGCTGGATATTGTGCTGATGCAGCTGGTACGCCTGATGAAGGACGGCGAGCCATACCGCATGAGCAAGCGTACCGGAAAAGCGATTACCCTGTCCGATTTGACCGACTTGGTTCCAATCGATGCAGCGCGCTTCTTCTTTAACATGAGAGAGCCAAACTCCACCCTGGACTTTGACCTTGATTTGGCAGTAGAAGAATCCTCTCAGAACCCGGTTTACTATGTTCAGTATGCACACGCAAGAATCTGCTCGATTCTCAAAAATCTGGCAGCGCAGAACATCCATCCAAGAACCTGCACCGAGCAGGAGCTGGAGCTGCTGTGCGCTCCGGAGGAAAAGGAACTGATTCGTGCGCTGGCTCAGTATCCGCAGGAAATCATCAACGCTGCTAAGAACTATGACCCGGCAAGACTGACCCACTATCTGGTTGAGGTGGCAACCCTGTTCCACAAGTTCTACAACGCTTGCCGTGTACAGGGCGAGGATGAGGCTCTGATGCAGGCAAGAATTTCGCTGTGTATGGCAGTGCGTGTTGTTGTGGCAAACCTGCTGGATCTGCTCAAGATTACGGCACCGGAAGTGATGTAAGGGATACGGACGGACCGCTTGCGGCCAGATGTCAAGATGGAATCCGGCTTCGCGCCGGAGGAGGCAGAAATGGACATTCGATTATCACAGCCGTTGCTCATGGACGGGGCAACGGCAACCAATCTGCTGCTGCGGGGAATGCCGCAGTACAGCTGTCCGGCAGAGTGGATGCTGGAAAATCCTGAGCCGGTGCGTCAGCTTCACCGGGAGTTTTTGCAGGCAGGCAGCCGCATCATCTGCACCCCGACCGCGCGGGCAAATGCGGTGATGCTGGAGGAATGGAACCAACAAGACCGGATGGTGCAGTACAACGAAAGGCTGGCACAGCTGACGGTAGAAACCTGCCGCAGCTATGACCCGCAGGTGTTGGTAGCGGGGGTGGTGGCACCGCTGAGTATTCAGGCGGAGCCGTTTGGCGAAACCCCGTTTTTCGACCTGGTGGACATCTATGCACATCAGGCGCTGGCCCTCAAACGAGGTGGGGTCGACCTGCTGATTGCGGACACGATGAACACCATCTCGCAGAGCAGAGCGGCCATTCTGGGATGTCGGCAGACCGGACTGCCGGTGATGGTGACCCTCAATGTCGAGGAGGACGGCGAGACCTGCATGGGCAGCGACCTGATTTCGGCGCTGATCATCTGCCAGAAGCTGGGAGCAGCGGCCTTCGGGCTGGCGTGCTGTGACCGTCCGAACAAGCTGTACCACCACATCGAGGAGATGGCAACCTATGCCAAAATCCCACTCATCGTGCGTCCGCGCGCAGGAGAGAGCTTTGAGCAGCTGTTGTCTCCGCAGGAGATGGCGCTGGAAATGAAGGGCCTGCTGGAGCGGGGAGCCACACTGGCAGGGGGCTGCTGCTACACCACGCCGGAGCATATCCGGGAAATCGGCAGGATGATGGCGGAGTTTGACTTCTCTCGGGTGAAAATCCCGAAGGAGGACGCACAGACCATCCTGATGGCAGGAGCGACCGAGCCTTATTTTCTGGACGAGTACTTTGAACAGTCCGAGCCGGTCTTTTGCCGGAGGGATATGTCCGACGAGCTGCTGGAGCTGGAGGAGAGCGGAGCGGATGTGGCGACCATTCGGGTGGAGACCATCGACGATGCCTACTGCTTTGCGCTGAATGCCCATATGCTGCATATGCCGGTGTCCTTTTTGTCCGACAGCGAGGAGGCGCTGGAAATGGCGCTGCTGCTGTATAACGGCTGTGCCTTCATCGATGCGCGCAGCAGTATTGACGAATCGGTTCTGCTGAATCTGGCAAAGGGATATGGCGCAATTCTGCGCTGATTGTCCCAAAATTTTCGCAATCAAAAAGAGGATGACCCACAGGGTCATCCTCTTTTGCTGTTTTTATCAGGAAAAGGTATATTCGGAGGAAGCAACAACGGTAGGGTAGTCGTCGATGACTTCGACCTGCTCCCAGCCGAGCGCCTCCAAATTACCCTGACCGTCCACCTGCAAGAAGGCGGAAACGGTTCCATAGATTTCTTGCTGATACAGCTTGTTCAGAGCCTGCGGAGCGTAGGTGGCTTCAATCAGGTAGTGTCCGTCCTCTGCCGTACCGCTCAGGGAGGAAAGATTGGACAGCGCGAAGCCGTCGGTGAGCAGGGGTGTTTTCAACCATTCCAGTGTCTGGGCATATTCGGTATAGGTCGCATAGCGCTCCTGATCTCCCTGCCCGTAGTTAAAGCCCGCTTGAAGGGTTTCGGCAATCTTCATCTCCGCCTGCACCGGGCCATTCTTGTTGAGCAGACCCTTTTGGTCGTAGGCAGAGTTGAGGTCAAATTTGAGTTCATAGGCGCCCTTAGTCCCGTCTGCATTCAGGCGGTAGACGGTGAGGGTGCCTTTTTTGCGGGAAAAATTTTGCTCCATCACATTTTGGAATACCGCATAGAGGCGGGTGTCCAGATGATTGGGGTTGTTTTTGAGCTGCTCGGCAGGAAGAGTTTGAAGCTCCTTTGGAAAATCCGCAGGCAGAGGAGAGGAGCTTGGAGTCTCCTTGGCTTGTTCCGAGTTGACCGGAGTTTCCTTAGTTTCCTCCGAATTGACCGGGGTTTCCTTGGTCTCCTGCTGTTCCTGAGAAGGGGTGGATTCCGGTGGGCTTTGCTCCGGTGCAGGGGTGGTTGGCTGCTCATCCGGTGCGGGAACTTCCTCCTTTTGGGTGGAATCGGAGGAGGTCTGCTCCTCTCCGGCAAGTTCAAGCGAGATGCTTTTGTCCACGCTCGGACTTGGTGTATCGGAATGATTGCGGTTACAGCCGACAGTTATCAGTGCAAGCAACAGCACCAACAGCAGCGGCAAAACAGAACGATTTTGTTTCATAGCGTGGTCCTCCATTCAGACGAGGGGCGTTTGTCTACAAGCTCATTGTATCACACTTTTGACAAATGTTAAAGGAGCTTTCCTGATTACAGTGTCAAAAGCGGGAAAAAAGCCTGCACATTGAAAAAAGTTTTTTTAGAAAAAACATGGCGCTAGACAGGATTCCCGTATTTTTTTGCGGACGGGGTGGTAGGATAGAGCTATCCTTACAGGAGAGAAACGGACAGGCCGACGGCAGAACGGAGGGAGAAAGCAGGAGATGGCGGTTGAAATACAGATTCGGGATCAGGTCGTTCAGGCATATCTGTCGGGAGAAATCGACCACCACAGCGCAGTACAGCTTCGTCAGCAGATCGACGAGAGCGTGCTGCAGGCGGATGCCCGACAGCTGATTTTGGATTTTGCGATGGTGACCTTTATGGATTCTTCCGGAATCGGGCTGGTGATGGGGAGATTTCGTCTGATGCAGGAGAATGAGGGGACGGTGCTTTTGAGAAATCTGCCGGCTCCCATCCGCAAGGTGATGAAGCTGGCAGGGCTGGACAAGCTGGCAGAATTTATCTGACGGGCAGCGGATTTCACTATTTCCCCGGAGGACTGTGGAAAACTCCGAAGGAGAGGATGAAACCGGAACATAGCCCCCAATGGAGGTTTCGCGATGAAAGCAAGTAATACCATGCGCCTTTGCTTTGACTCCCGCTCGGCGAACGAGTCGTTTGCAAGGACCGCGGTGGCAGCCTTCCTCTGCACTCTGGACCCGACCGTAGAGGAGCTGACCGATGTGAAAACAGCGGTGTCCGAGGCGGTGACCAACTGCATCGTCCACGGATACCGGGAAAAGATAGACAAGGTGTACATAACAGCGAATATCTATTCGGACAATCGAGTCGTCATCAAAATCAGGGACAAGGGCTGCGGCATCGCGGATGTGAAAAAAGCGATGGAGCCGCTGTTTACCACCGCCCCTGAGGAGGAGCGTGCAGGGCTGGGATTTGCTGTCATGGAAAGCCTGATGGACAAGGTGAAGGTTTTCTCCCAGCCCGACAAGGGCACGACGGTTACGCTGGAAAAGCGGATTGTCTCCAAAGGAGAAGAATATGTACACAACAGCAGAGACTGACCGAAGCAAGACCATCGAGGCGAACCTTGGACTAGTACACGCCTGCGCCCACAAGTTTAAGGGCAAGGGCATTGAATATGACGATTTATTTCAGGCCGGCTGCATGGGTCTGGTGAAGGCAACCGATGCCTTTGACACCCAGCGCGGCGTGCGGTTTTCCACCTATGCGGTTCCGGTCATTCTGGGCGAGATGCGCCGGTTGTTTCGGGACGGCGGGACGGTGAAGGTCAGCCGCAGCCTCAAGGAGCTTTCCATGAAGGTGACCCGACAGCGAGAGCAGTTTGCCAAACGGCAAGGCAGAGAACCGACCGTGAGCGAGCTGGCAGAGCTGCTGGAGGTGACGCAGGAGGCGGTTGTAGAGGCGCTGGGTGCAAGCGCCCCTCCGGTTTCCCTGACCAGCGAGGAGGACAGCTCGGAGCTGGACCTGCCGGTGTCCTCTCCGGAGGAGCTTTTGTCGGATATTTTGTCGCTCAACCAGATGCTAGAGCAGCTGGAGGAGCGGGACCGCGAGCTGATACGGCTGCGGTATTTTCAGAACCTGACCCAAGTAAAGGCCGCCCAGCGGCTGGGCATGACCCAAGTGCAGGTGTCGCGCAGGGAAAAGAAAATTCTGCTGTGGCTTCGGGGTCAGCTGCTCGCATAACCAAGACATCATCATTCAACATACATGCCAAATCATACCCACTCTCGAACCCAAAGAGGTCGAAGGCAAAGC
>URFD01000071.1 GCA_900547015.1 uncultured Oscillospiraceae bacterium
GTCACAGGAGGTTTTCTTATGATGTATCAGCCACATCTTCTTCAGGATTTCCGGTTCCAAAAATCCGAAATGAGCAGCGACGAGAAAAAGCAGGCAATCAAGCAGCAAAGCGAGCGTCTGGGCAATTTGCAGATGGAGCTACAACGCAGCAAACTGCCGGTCATCGTGCTGGTAGAGGGCTGGGGAACCTCCGGCAAAGGCACCCAGATTGCCTCGATGATTCAAGAGCTGGACCCCAGATTCTTTCAGGTCATCTCCCTGTCCGCTCCCAGCCCGGAGGAGCTGGCAAAGCCCTTCCTCTGCCGCCACATCAAAAACATCCCCGAAAACGGGAAAATCCTGTTTCTGGATTCCGGGTGGATGGACGAATCGGTGCGTGCGCTGGAAAACGGTCAGCTGTCTGTGACCGAATATGCCCACCGTCTGGAGGAAATCCGCATCTTTGAGCGGCAGCTGTGCGACAACGGCTACCTGCTGGTCAAGCTCTTTTTGCACATCGACCGCAAGGAACAGAAAAAACGCATCCAGCACCTGCTGGACAGTGCCGATACCAGCTGGAGGGTGAGCGAGCACGACCTGTGGCAAAACCGCCACTATGACCATTGCCGGAAGGATTTTGACGAATTTCTGGAAGCGACCAGCCTTCCCTATGCTCCGTGGCAGGTCATCGATTCCTCCCGGCACAAACAGGCCGAGCTGGAATGTCTGGAAAGCCTGTGCAGCTCGATTGAGCTGGCCTTGCAGAAAAAGGCAGAGGGCATCCTGTCCGGCTCTCAAAACGACCCAGAGTACGACCCACGGCAAAAGCAGTTCCCTTTGGTGAAGATGCCGCTGCTTTCCGAAATCCCGCTGGACCAGCAGATGAGCCGCACAGAGTACAAGGAGCAGCTGAAGTTCTATCAGAAGAAGCTGGACCACCTGCACGACCAAATCTACCGCTGGAAGATTCCGGTCATTCTGGCCTACGAGGGATGGGATGCAGCCGGCAAGGGCGGCAACATCAAGCGTATCACCAGCGCTCTGGACCCACGAGGCTATCAGGTCATCCCGATTGCGGCTCCCAAGCCCTATGAGCTTGCCCGCCACTACCTGTGGAGATTCTGGCAGCGCCTGCCTAAAAAGGGCCACATCGTCATCTTTGACCGCACCTGGTACGGACGGGTGATGGTGGAGCGTTTGGAGGGCTTCTGCTCCGAAAGCGACTGGCAGCGCGCCTACACCGAAATCAACGAGTTTGAGCAGCAGCTGAGCGATTGGGGAGCTGTTATCCTCAAATTCTGGATTCAAATTGACAAGGAGACACAGCTCGAGCGCTTTGAGGAGCGCCAGAACACCCCGGAAAAGCAGTGGAAAATCACCGACGAGGACTGGCGCAACCGCGAAAAATGGGACGAGTACGACTGTGCCGTCAACGAGATGCTGCAAAAGACCAGCACCAGCTATGCTCCTTGGCACATCATCGAATCCAACTGCAAGTATTACGCACGCATCAAGACCCTGCGTCTGCTGACCGAGGCTCTGGAGGTCGCTGTCGAACAAGCACAGCAGCGTGCAGAGAAAAAATAAAAATCCGGACACCAAAAGGAGCGAATCCATATCGAATGGATTCGCTCCTTTTTTCTTGTGTTACTCGCCTTCGCCAACATCTGCAAACTGGCTCTTGTACAGCTCCGCATAGAAGCCGCCGCGCTCCAGAAGCTGCTGATGGTTTCCGGTTTCGACAATATCGCCGTCCTTCATGACCAGAATCAAATCGGCATCCCGGATGGTAGACAGGCGGTGTGCGATAATAAAGCTGGTCCGTCCTTCGGTCAGGCGTTCCATCGCACGCTGAATCAACAGCTCTGTTCGGGTATCAACGCTGGAGGTCGCCTCGTCGAGAATCAAAATCTTCGGGTCGGAGATGATGGTTCTGGCGATGGTCAGCAGCTGCTTCTGACCCTGGCTGATATTGCTGGCCTCCTCGTTGAGGATGGTGTCATAGCCCTGCGGCAGTGTCCGAACAAAGTGGTCCACCTGAGCGGCCTTCGCTGCTGCGATGACCTCTTCATCGGTTGCGTCCAGTCTGCCGAAGCGGATGTTTTCCCGAATCGTATCGTTGTACAGCCAGGTGTCCTGCAATACCATACCGAAGGAATCGCGGAGATTCTCTCGGGTGAACTGTCTGACATCATAGCCGTTGAGCAGAATCGCGCCCTCGTTCACATCATAGAAGCGCATCAGGAGCTTGACGATTGTGGTCTTGCCTGCGCCGGTCGGGCCAACGATGGCAACCTTGGTACCCGGCTGGATGACCGCAGAGAAATCGTTGATGATGGTTTTTTCCGGCACATATCCAAAATGAACATGAGCGAAGTAAACCGAGCCGTCAATCTGTTCTGCACCCACCGAGGTTTCCGGGTCAGCAGGCTCTTCCTCTTCCTCAAGGAAGGCAAAAACTCGCTCCGAAGCCGCAGCGGTCTGCTGGAGCACGTTGGAGATATTGGCAATCTGTGTAATCGGCTGGGTAAAGTTGCGGACATACTGGGTGAAGGCCTGAATATCGCCGACGGTGATGGTGCCCTTCAGGCTGAGAAAACCGCCCAGAACGCAGATGCCCACATAGCCCAGATTGCCAACAAAGTTCATCAGCGGCATCATGATGCCGGAAAGGAACTGGCTCTTCCATGCAGCACCGTACAGATTATCGTTGAGTTGCTCAAAAGTTTTGATGCTGTTTTCCTGACCGTTGAATGCGGTGACAACGGTGTGAGCGCCGTACATTTCCTCTACATGGCCGTTGACATGGCCCAGATATTCCTGCTGCTTCCGGAAGAACGGCTGGCTGCGCTTGACCACATTGCTGACAATCAGCACGCTCAGTGGCAGGATGCACAGAGCAATCAGCGTCATCATCGGGCTGATGGAGAGCATCATGCACAGGACACCAATCATCATCGTGATGTTGGTCACAATCTGAGACAAGCTCTGGTTGAGCGTCTGGGTGATGGTGTCGACATCGTTGGTGATGCGGCTGAGCACCTCTCCGTTTGGAACACGGTCGAAGTAGGACAGCGGCATCCGGTCAATCTTTTCGCTGATATCCTTTCTCATCGAATAGCTCAGCTTGGTTGCAACACCGGACATCACCCAACCCTGTACATAGGACAGGAGCGCACTGAGCACATACAGTCCTGCCAGGAAGGTCAGAATCTGAGCAATCGCCGAAAAGTCGATGCTGCCGGTTCCGGTGAGCATCGCAACCAGTCCCTCAAACAGACGGGTGGTTGCCTTACCCAAAATCTTGGGTCCGAAAATAGAGAATACAGTGCTGGCTGCGGCACAACACAGCACCAGAAAAATACTGGGAAGAAACTTTTTCAGATATCCCATCAATTTGCCCATCGTGCCTTTGAAGTCCTTGGCTTTTTCTCCGGGCATTAACGCGTGAGGTCCTCCGTGACCTCCTCCCACTCTTGGTCCTGCCATTATGCCAACTCCTCCTTCGACAGCTGACTTTCCGCAATCTCGCGGTAGGTCTTACAATTTTTCAACAGGTCCTCATGCTTGCCGATTCCCAGGATTTTACCCTCATCCAGCACCACAATCTGGTCTGCCTGCATGATGGTGGAAACACGCTGTGCCACGATAAAGACGGTGGCATTCTCGGTGTAACCCTTCAAAGCCTTTCTGAGCTTGGCATCGGTCTTAAAGTCCAGCGCAGAGAAGGTATCGTCGAAGATATAAATCGGCGGCTTTTTGACCAGCGCACGAGCGATGGAAAGACGCTGACGCTGTCCGCCCGATACGTTGGTGCCTCCCTGGCTGATTTCGGTGTCGTATCCTTTTTCCAGTGTCCGGATAAATTCGTCCGCCTGAGCGACCTGTGCGCTCTGCTCGAGCAGCTGGTCGCTGGCCTGAGCATTGGCATAGCGCAGGTTGCTGGCAACCGTTCCGCTGAACAGCTGGCCCTTCTGTGGGACATAACCAATCTGGTCGCGCAGCTCCTGCTGGCTCAACTGTCGAACATCGATTCCATCGACGGTGACACTGCCGTGGGTCACATCATAGAAACGGGGAATCAGATTGATGAGGGTCGATTTGCCCGAGCCGGTACTGCCGATAAAGGCGGTGGTCTGTCCGGGCTGTGCGGTAAAGGTGATATGCTCCAAAACATCGGCATCCGCGCCGTCATATCGGAAGGAAACATCCTTGAACTCGACCAGACCGCTCGGTCTTTTTGCAAAGTGTTTTGGCTGCTTGGGGTCTGCTACTTTGTTTTCGGTGGTCAGAATCTCATTGATTCGTTCCGCCGAAACCGAAGCTCTTGGAACCATGATAAACATTATGCTGATGAACAAGAAGCTCATGATGACGTGCATCGCATACTGGATGAATGCCATCATGTCGCCGACCTGCAGGGTGCTCTGTTCAATCTGCTTTCCGCCGAACCAGACAATCAGCAGTGAAATGCCATTCATCACAAAGGTCATCACCGGCATCATGGTTGCCATGGCACGGTTGACAAAGAGGGTGTTGGAGGTCAAATCCCGGTTGGCTCCGTCAAAGCGCTTCTGGACGAAGTCCTGATTGGCAAAGGCACGGATGACCATGATACCGGAAAGCTCCTCACGGCTGACCAGATTCAGGCGGTCAACCAGAGACTGCATCTTTTTAAAGCGAGGCAAGGCGATACTGAACAGGGTGCTGATCAATCCCAGCATCACAATCAGCGCCAGTGCCATAATCCATGCCAGACTGATGCTTTTGGAAACACCCATAATCAGACCGCCAAGGCCCATGATTGGAGCAAAGCACATCATGCGGAAGCCCATGCTCAAAAAGTTCTGAATCTGTGTGATGTCGTTGGTGGAACGGGTAATCAAGCTGGCAGTGGAGAACTGGTCCATCTCACTGTTGTTGAAATTGGTGACCTTAGAAAAGACATCTCTGCGCAGGTCGCGTCCCACACCGGCGCCCAATCGGGAAAGGCAGAAACCTGCTGCGATGGCACAGCTGGTCAGCAGGACGGTCAGCCCCAGCATCTTGAGGCCGTCCATCAGGATATAATTGGTCTGAATGGCATCGGTATCCGCGCCCAGCACACGATAGAAGCTCTTGACCAGCACCGGGCCTGTCTGAGAAATCATCGTTTCCGGGGTTACTGCCGCTTCTCTAATCGCCGACTGAATCTGCTCCTGCATCGCAGGCTGTCTCAGCGCCATCATCATCTGCTCCATCACCTGCGGGTCGATGCTGGTTTCCTTTGCGCTGCCGCTCGAGTCGCCGCCCTGCTTGTCTGCCATCTGCTTAATGGTCAGAACCATCGCATAGGACGCACGGGAAAATGCCGACTCAACCTGCTCCGACGATTCGCCAAGTATCGCATAGTCGCCCGCTTGCAGATTTGGATAGGTTTTCTGAAGCTCTGCGAGGTCGCCGGCTTCCAGTTGGGTGTAGGCGCCCTGCGCTGTGGCCTTGTCCTCCTCGGACATAAACATCTGAATCATCTGCATACTCTGCGCATCAATCGCCTTGGGCGCAGAATAGGTAATACCACCCTGCTGCAAACCGACGTTTACGATATCACTCATATAGTTCGGCAGCGTCAGCTCCAGCATTGCCTGACCGAACAGGAGCATGACTGCTCCCAGCAGCAGAGCGATATACGGTTTGAGATATCGCTTAATTTTTAACATAGCGTATTGTTCCTCCTGCCATCTTGAAAATCAAAAATCTATTGGTGTTTTTCCTTGACCGACTCCTCTATGACACCTGCCAGCTTCTCCAGCACCCGAATCAGGGTTTCGCTGTCCTCCTGACCCATCTTCTCCAGAATACTGCCAATCTCCCTGACCATATCCTGATAGGAGCTTTGCAGCAGCTCCACTCCCGACGGGGTGAGCTGAATCCAAATGGTGCGTTTATCCTTTTCATCCGGAGTTCTGCTGACATATCCGGCTGCTTCCAGCTTGCTGATGCGCTGGCTGACTGCCGGCATACTCTGTTCCATGACACCGGCCAGAACCGAAAGGGTCATCGGCTCGAATGGGTCCCGCTCCCCTTTTCGCTCGGAAGGGCATTTTCCGCCGTGCCGCAGCGCCAGCAGGGTTCCAAACTGCGACTTGCTGACCTCGGGCTTCGGGGTAAAATCCGCCCACGCCCGCCGTGTCCTATCCATCAGGCGGAACAGCTTCATGCAGCGTTCGCTATCAATTGCCATATTGTTCTCCTTTCCGACAAACTATTTAACCAAAGTAATTATCCAAGTTAATTACCTACCTTAACTATTTTATCCCGAATGTTTTTCTCTGTCAACATTGCCGAATATATTTCATATTTTTTTAACATTATGACCTGCCTGATTCTTATTCTGCATACAAAAATCCCTCTGACACCATTGGCATCAGAGGGATTGTCTGTTTGATGATTCGATTATTCTTCTTCCGGAGCTTCCCAGTTATGATATACTTCCTGAACATCATCGTTGTCCTCGAGCATATCCAGGAGCTTCTGCATCTTTTCGCACAGTTCCGGGTCATCGATTTTGGTGTAGGTGGATGGAACCTTCTGGATGTCGGCCTCCATCAGAGGGTAGCCTTTTGCCTCCAGAGCCTCACGAACCGCACGGAATTCGTTCGGGTCGCTGGTTGCAGAAATCTCGATGACGCCTTCGCCAAACTCGAAATCCTCTGCACCTGCCTCCATGCAGTCCTCCATGATCTGGTCCTCGGTATATTTTTCGTCCTCGTTGTCGATGACGATGACACCTTTATCGCTGAACATAAAGGAAACGCAGCCGGTCTGGCCGAGGTTGCCGCCGCACTTGTCAAAGTAGTGGCGCAGGTCGCCGGCGGTTCTGTTCTTGTTGTCGGTCAGTGCCTCTACAATGACAGCAACGCCGCACGGGCCATAGCCTTCGTACACCATATCAACATAGGTGTTCTTGTCGCCGTCGCCCGCTGCCTTCTTGATGATACGGTCGATGTTGTCGTTTGGTACGTTGTTTGCTTTTGCCTTGGCAATCAGGTCGCGCAGCTTGCCGTTATTCATGGGGTCCGGACCGCCTTCGCGGACAGCAACTGCCATCTCACGACCGATCTTGGTAAAAATCTTACCCTTCTGCGCATCGGTCTTTTCCTTTTTCCGCTTGATATTATTCCACTTAGAATGTCCTGACATGATTGAATTCTCCTTTTTTTAACGGGCGCCTTGCAGCCTTTTTTGTCCACGAGGCTGTCTCCTATGTTTTTCGGCAATGAAATACCGCATAAATCGAATCCATTTTATCACAATTCTTCCCATGATACAAGGCTTTTTTGTCCTATCATCCTCTATTGTCCCAAATACCGACATACGGATAGACCTTGTGGAAGCCGTTCGTTCCCTGCTGCGAGGCAAACATGAGGTAGGAAAACCCGAACAGCACCACCAGCACCGCAGCGATGACGGCACCCTTGTCTCGGCACTTTGGCGGTGCAAAGCTGACCACCAGCTTTGGCAGCAACAGCATCGCATACAGGAACAGATAGATGGAAAACCGCTCCAAAATCATGTGGTGGGTGCTGAACCCATACAGAAGAAAAACATAAAACGCACTGGAAATCAGCTGGCGGTTGCTCTCCTCCTGCTGAATCAGCCGTTGGCGGAACAGCCAGACCACCGCAAAATAAAGGGCAGGCAGAATCAGGTAGCGGTATCCCAGCCCTCTCCAATAGCGGGAACCGATATATCCCGCGTAGTTTTGGAAGAGATATTGGGTCAAAAACTTCGCTGTCTGATTGCTGAACAGATAGATGATTGCCGCTGCACCGCCCAGCACCGCCAGCAGGCGGCCGTCCAGCTTCCAGTTGAGGACCCAGTAAAACGGCAAAAAGAACAGCGCCGACAGATGGAAGAAGGATGCAAACAGCACCACCCCCGCAAAGGCGAGGAAATTCCTCTTTTTTAGAAACGGGTAAGCCAGCAGGCAGATGGTGGCGGCAATCGATTGACGGAAAAGATTCATGCTATGTGCAAAAAATTGAAGGGTCAGATAGAGATAGAGGCTCAACCATGGCAGCGGGGAAAACCGTCTGACAAACCAGAGGATGATTGCGGTCAGCGCAGCATTGACCACCAGCAACAGCGCCCGATAATTGAGCCCCAGCACCCATGCCAGCCGGGTAAACAGCGCATATCCCAAAAACTTCTGCGCCACCGGCTGATGAATCAGCTGGCTGACCGGCAAGGGGCCCAGCTCCTCGTAGAGCTTTTGATAATTAAAATAGTCATATCCAATCCCATAGCGGCAGGTCGCGACCGCTGTAAAGAGCAGCCCTGCCAACAGCAGAAAGGCCGTTTGCAGCCGATGCAGCGTTTGCTCCTCTTGCCCCAGCTTTTGGGGGCTCCACAGCAGAGAACCCGCACACAGAAAAACAGCCATGCCAAAATAGATTGCCAAAATTTTTCCCTCCGCTCCGTGTTCTGATAACTCTATTATACCGAACTGCTTTCGGATTATCAAACCGGTTTTTATGAACAAATGCAAAACCGCTCCCGCTCTGCCATCTATTTCAGGGG
>URFD01000072.1 GCA_900547015.1 uncultured Oscillospiraceae bacterium
TCTATTCCCAGAAGATGCAGGGGGTTGATTTTGATTTAGCTGCCCATTTTACAGTGATTCAAAGGGTTGGAATCGTTCTATGGGGAGACCCTATCTGCTCGGTGTTTTCTTCGGTACCATGGGAGTACTATCTGGATAGCATTTACCGAGATGTGGAAGATGCGCCACAGCAACTGACAGAAGATACGGTTTCGGTGATATTGAATCTTTGCCGTGTGTGGGCAGCATACCAGGAAAAGATGGTATGCTCCAAGCTGCAAGGAGGTGAATGGGCACTTTCTCGCATACCTCAAATGTATCAGGGGAATTTGAGAAAAATCCTATGTGCTTATCGTGATGGAAATAAGGCAGAAATCTATTTGTCAGATAGCTTCAGAGCATTAGCAGAGCTTCTGTTGGAGCAAATTTGCAAAGTCAGGGCCCAAATTCCCTATTGAGATTTTGTGGAAAATCCGTTACAATGATAAAAAAGGAGGCGCTGAGATGGGATTTTCCATGTTTGGACTTTTTGATACATTCTTTCCCTTTTTCTTTGGAACGATATTTTTGCTGGTGATTGGGGTGTTTCTTTTCACAATCGTCCGGGGAATCAGTCAGTGGAATCACAACAACCACAGTCCCAGACTGAGTGTGCAGGCAAAGGTGGTTTCTCGCCGCCAGCACCATGAACACCACGCCAATCACGATGTCGGAACCGGCATCAGCAGCACAAGCTATTACGCGACCTTCGAGGTGGAGAGCGGTGATCGCATGGAGTTCCACCTGAGCGCCAAGGAGTATGCGATGCTGGCAGAGGGTGATGAGGGAGTCCTGACCTTTCAGGGAACCCGTTATCAGGGCTTTGACAGAACCCGCTCGTCGTACAGCAGATGATGAGAACAGCTTCCCGGGCGGCTGTCAAGCGTCCGGTTATATGAAAAGCAAAGAGCGAATTTGGCATAAATAAACAAAACTCCGATTCAAAAATCGGAGTTTTTCTGATGTTGCGAAAAGCGTAAAAAGATTGACTTGCGGCGGAAAATCGCTTATAATATTATAATGTATCAAAATGGCTATTTATGTATTTAGCTAAATATATTGTAGCACAGAACAAAGAAGAATTCAATACCTTTCGGCAAAATATCGAATTCTAAGGGAAGAAAGTTGTACACAATATACAATTGTTAAATAAGCGGATTGGAGTGGATAAGCCTATGGTGAATGTTAAGCCGGTACATCTGGGTAAAAATGTTCGAATGAGCTTTTCTCGGATTAATGAGGTTTTGGAAATGCCAAACCTGATTGAAGTGCAGAAAAACTCCTACAAATGGTTTCTTGAGGAGGGATTAAAGGAAGTATTTAAAGATATTTCCGAGATTTCAGACTATCAGGGCAATCTGGTACTTGACTTTATCGACTACCGTCTTGACGAAAAACCGAAATACAGCATCGAAGAGTGTAAGGAGCGCGACGCAACCTTTGCCGCTCCTCTGCGCGTGCGCGCCAGCCTCCTGAACAAGGAAACCGGCGAGGTCAAAGAGCAGGATATCTTCATGGGTGATTTCCCGGTTATGACACCAAGCGGTACATTTATCATCAACGGCGCAGAACGTGTTATCGTTTCTCAGCTGGTGCGTTCTCCGGGTGTGTACTACAGCGTATCCCGCGACAAGGCTGGTAAAGAGCTTTTCGCTACGACCGTAATTCCAAACCGCGGCGCATGGCTGGAATATGAGACCGACTCCAACGATGTCTTCTATGTCCGTATTGATAAAAACAGAAAGCTGCCGGTTACCACCTTTATCCGTGCTCTGGGCCTTTCCAGTGATGCACAGATTCTGGATTTCTTTGGCGACGATATCCGTATCGTTTCGACCATCGAAAAGGACAGCACCAACAATACCGAGGAGGCTCTGCTGGAGGTCTACAGAAAGCTGCGTCCGGGCGAACCTCCAACAGTAGACAGCGCACAGTCCCATATCAATGCGCTGTTCTTCGATGCAAGAAGATATGACCTCTCCCGCGTGGGACGCTATAAATATAATAAGAAGCTGGGAATTGCCGGCCGTATTAACGGACACATCGTGGCAGAGCCAATCATCAACAGCCGCACCGGCGAAGTGATGGCAGAGCCGGATGAAGTCCTTTCCCGTGCAAAAGCTGAGGAAATCGAGCGCGCAGGCGTTGATACCGTTTTCCTGAAGTGCGGCGACAAGGTTGTTAAGGTCATCTCCAACGGCATGGTCGATATTCTGGACTATGTTTCCTGCTATACTCAGGACGAGCTGGAAGAAATCGGCGTAAATGAAAAGGTTCGTTTCTCTGTTCTCTGCGAGATTCTGGACACCTGCTCCTCCGATGAGGACCTGCGCCAGACCATCAAGGAAAGAGTGGACGACCTGATTCCAAAGCATATCATCAAGGATGATATCTTTGCTACCATCAACTATGTCTGCTGTCTGGGCAACGGCGTCGGCACCACCGACGACATCGACCATCTGGGCAACAGAAGAATCCGTTCCGTCGGCGAGCTGCTGCAGAACCAGTTCCGCATCGGCTTCTCCAGAATGGAGCGTGTCATCCGTGAGAGAATGACCACCCAGGCACAGGATATGGAGGTCATCACTCCACAGGCTCTGATCAACATCCGTCCGGTTGTGGCAGCAATCAAGGAATTCTTCGGTTCCTCCCCGCTGTCCCAGTTCATGGACCAGAACAACCCGCTGGCAGAGCTGACCCACAAGAGACGTCTGTCTGCGCTGGGTCCTGGCGGTCTTTCCAGAGACCGTGCGGGATTCGAGGTACGAGACGTACACTACAGCCATTACGGAAGAATGTGCCCGGTTGAGACCCCTGAAGGCCCGAACATCGGTCTGATTTCCTATCTGGCTACCTTTGCAAGAATCAACAAATATGGCTTTATTGAGGCGCCGTACCGCCGTGTCGACAAAGAGACCGGCAAGGTTCTCGATGAAGTAGAATATATGACTGCTGACCGTGAAGACGAATTTATCGTTGCACAGGCGAACGAACCGCTGACCGAGGAAAACACCTTTGAAAACAAGATGGTATCGGTTCGTCACCGCGACATGGTAAAAATCGTAGAGCGCGAGCAGGTAGACTACATGGACGTATCGCCAAAGATGGTTGTATCGGTCGCAACAGCGATGATCCCATTCCTCGAGAACGACGATACCAACCGAGCTCTGATGGGTGCGAACATGCAGCGTCAGGCAGTTCCGCTTCTGAAGACAGAAAACCCGATTGTTGGTACCGGTATGGAGTACAAGGCAGCAGTTGACTCGGGTGTCTGCGTCGTTTCCGATGTCAACGGTGTTGTTGACAGAGTGGACGCAAACCACATCGTGGTCAGAACGGAAGATGGAAACCTCAAGGAATTCCATGTGATCAAGTTCCTGCGCTCCAACCAGGGCACCTGCTTCAATCAGCGCCCAATCGTCAGCGCCGGCGAGCCTGTCAAGGTTGGCCAGGTACTGGCAGACGGCCCTGCAACCAGCAACGGCGAGATTTCTCTGGGTAAGAATGCCCTCATCGGCTTTATGACCTGGGAAGGCTACAACTACGAGGACGCGGTTCTGCTCAACGAGAGAATGGTCCGCGACGATGTCTACACCTCGATTCATATTGAGGAACACGAAATCGAAGCTCGTGACACCAAGCTCGGTCCGGAAGAGATCACCCGCGATATTCCAAACGTCGGCGAAGATGCCCTGCGTGAGCTGGATGACCGCGGTATTATCCGAATCGGTGCTGAGGTTCATTCCGGTGATATTCTGGTTGGTAAGGTTACACCAAAGGGTGAAACCGAGCTCAACGCAGAGGAACGACTGCTGCGCGCCATCTTCGGCGAGAAGGCAAGAGAGGTTCGTGATACCTCCCTGCGCGTTCCTCACGGCGAATACGGCATCATCGTGGATGTAAAAGTATTTACCAGAGAAAACTCCGACGAGCTTTCTCCGGGCGTTAATATGGTGGTTCGCTGCTACATCGCACAGAAGCGTAAGATTTCTGTCGGTGACAAGATGGCGGGACGCCACGGAAACAAGGGTGTTGTTTCCAGAATCCTGCCGCAGGAGGATATGCCGTTCCTGGCTGACGGTCGTCCGCTGGACATCGTGCTGAACCCTCTGGGCGTACCTTCCCGTATGAACATCGGACAGGTGCTGGAGGTCCATCTGGGCCGTGCAGCTTCCGAGCTTGGCTGGAAGATTATGACACCGGTCTTTGACGGTGCAAACGAAAATGATATTAAAGAGTGTCTGGAGATGGCAGGTCTGCGCGGAGACGGCAAGACCACCGTATATGATGGCCGTACCGGCGAACCGTTCGATAACCCGGTTACCGTAGGTTATATGTACTACCTCAAGCTCCATCACCTGGTTGACGATAAGATTCATGCCCGTTCCACCGGTCCATACTCGCTGGTTACCCAGCAGCCTCTGGGTGGTAAAGCGCAGTTCGGTGGTCAGCGTTTCGGTGAGATGGAGGTTTGGGCACTCGAGGCTTACGGTGCTGCTTATACTCTGCAGGAAATCCTGACCGTCAAGTCGGACGATGTCATCGGACGTGTTAAGACCTTCGAGGCAATCGTTAAGGGCAAGAATGTTCCAAAACCGGGTATCCCGGAATCCTTCAAGGTACTCATCAAAGAGTTGCAGTCGCTGTCTCTGGATGTCAAGGTACTGGATAAAAACAATGAGGAGATCGATCTCAAACAGGATCTGGATGACGATATGGGCTTTGGCGCCAACGAGCGTTATCAGGAAGATGACGGCACCACCTTCGAAAGCGAAAATGTTGCAGTCGATTCCGAGTTCGAGGACAGCTTTGCCGTTGAGCATCCGGACCTGCCGGAGGATGATGATTTCGGCAGCCTGCTGGATGAATTCTCCGATTTTGGCATTGATGATGACAGTGATGAAAATATGTAATAGGGAAGAAGGGGTCGTAAATGGAATTTAATGTATTCGAGTCTATTAAAATCGGCTTGGCTTCTCCGGAAAAAATCAGGGAATGGTCTTATGGTGAGGTTAAAAAACCGGAAACCATCAACTATCGAACCCTGAAACCAGAACGCGATGGTTTGTTCTGTGAGCGAATCTTTGGCCCAACCAAGGACTGGGAGTGTTACTGCGGAAAGTATAAACGCCTCCGTTACAAGGGCAAGATCTGTGAGCGCTGCGGCGTTGAGGTCACCAAATCCAAGGTTCGTCGTGAAAGAATGGGTCACATCGAGCTGGCTGCTCCGGTTTCTCATATCTGGTACTTCAAGGGTACATCCTCCAGAATGGGCCTTCTGCTCAATATGTCTCCAAGACTTCTGGAAAAGGTGCTGTATTTTGCATCCTATATCGTAACCGACCCGGGTACCACCAACCTGAAAAAATACACCCTTCTTTCTGAGAAGGAATACCGCGATATGCGCGAGGCCTATGAGGACGAGTTCCAGGCTTCGATGGGCGCGGAAGCAATCAAGACTCTGCTAGAGGACCTCGACCTGGAACAGCTCTCCCGCGAGCTCAAGGACGAGCTGGAGACCCTTCCGGTTGGTCAGAAGCGTGCAAGAATTTTGAAACGTCTGGAGGTCGTTGAGGCATTCCGCCTCAGCGGCAACCAGCCTTCTTGGATGATTATGGATGTTGTTCCGGTTATTCCGCCGGATATCCGTCCAATGGTTCAGCTCGACGGCGGCCGTTTTGCTACCAGCGACCTGAATGATCTGTACAGAAGAGTCATCAACCGAAACAACCGTCTGAAAAAGCTCATCGAGCTGGGCGCTCCGGACATCATCGTCCGCAACGAGAAGAGAATGCTACAGGAGTCGGTGGATGCGCTGATCGACAACGGCCGTCACGGTCGTCCGGTCACCGGTCCAAACAACCGTCCGCTCAAATCTCTGTCCGATATGCTCAAGGGTAAACAGGGTCGTTTCCGTCAGAACCTGCTCGGTAAGCGTGTTGACTACTCCGGTCGTTCGGTAATCGTTGTAGGACCGGACCTGAAGATGTATCAGTGCGGTCTGCCGAAAGAGATGGCACTCGAGCTGTTCAAGCCATTCGTTATGAAACGTCTGGTAGACCAGGAAATTGCCACCAACATCAAGAATGCCCGCAAGATGGTAGACAGAGCTTCTATGAAGGAAGTATGGGATGCGCTTGAGGTTGTCATCAAGAACCACCCGGTTCTGCTCAACCGTGCGCCTACCCTGCACCGTCTGGGTATTCAGGCATTCGAGCCAATTCTGGTCGAGGGCCGTGCAATCCGTCTGCATCCTCTGGTATGTACCGCATTCAACGCGGACTTCGACGGTGACCAGATGGCGATTCATCTGCCGCTGTCCGCAGAGGCACAGGCAGAGGCTCGCTTCCTGATGCTGGCAGCAGGCAACCTGCTCAAGCCGTCTGACGGCCGTCCGGTTACCATCCCGACTCAGGATATGATTCTGGGCTCCTACTACCTGACCATGGTTCGTGATGACGAGCCGGGCGCAGGCAAGGTATTCCGCAACTTCGATGAAGCGAAGATGGCATACGATACCGGCGTTGTCGGCCTGCACGCACCAATCAAGGTTCGTGTTTCCCGCGAAATCAACGGCAAGACCATCAGCCGCATCATCGATGCAACGGTTGGCCGCATCATCTTCAATGACCCGGTTCCGCAGGATTTGGGCTTTGTAGATAGAACCGATTCTGAAAAGCAGTTTGATCTCGAGGTTGCTTTCCTGGTTCGTAAGAAAGAGCTTGGAAAGATTATCGACAAATGTATCCGCACCTGCGGTACTGTCAGAACCTCTGAGATTCTGGATAAAATCAAAAATCAGGGCTTTAAATATTCCACTCGAAGCGGCCTGACCGTAGCGGTTCGCGACGCTTTGATTCCGGAAAACAAAAAGGAACTCATCGCACAGGCAGACGAAAAGGTTGCTCAGATTAAGCGTCAGTATGACCGCGGCCTGATTTCGGACGATGTTCGTTACGACCGTGTTATCAAGGTTTGGAACGAAACCACCGATATGGTTAAGAAAGAGCTGAGCACCACCTTCGGTGAGCGCAACCCAATCTATATGTTTGCAGATTCCGGTGCGCGAGGCTCTATGGAGCAGATTCGTCAGCTGGCAGGTATGCGAGGCCTGATTGCAAACACCTCCGGTAAGGCAATCGAAATCCCGATTAAGTCTAACTACCGTGAAGGTCTGAACATCTTGGAGTACTTCCAGTCCTCCCGAGGCGCTCGTAAAGGTCTGGCAGATACCGCGCTGCGTACCGCGGACTCCGGTTACCTGACCCGTCGTCTGGTTGACGTTTCTCAGGATGTTATCATCCGCAGCGACGACTGTGGTACCCACGAGGGCATCATGGTTTATGATATCGAGGACAGCGGCCGTACCATCGAAAGTCTGGCAGAGCGTCTGACCGGCCGTTATCTGGCAGATGATGTGGTTCATCCGCAGACCGGCGAGGTTCTGGCAACCCGCGAAAAGATGATCGATGAAAAGACAGCACAGAAGATTGTGGACGCAGGCATCACTCAGGTGAAGATTCGTTCCATCCTCAACTGTCAGGCTAAGAAGGGCGTCTGCGCGAAGTGCTACGGCGCGAACCTTGCAAACGGCCAGCCGGTCGGCATCGGTGAGGCAGTCGGCGTTATCTCCGCACAGTCCATCGGTGAGCCTGGTACCCAGCTGACCATGCGTACCTTCCATACCGGCGGTGTTGCTTCGGCAAGCGATATTACCCAGGGTCTTCCAAGGGTTGAGGAGCTGTTCGAGGCAAGAAAACCGAAGAACGCAGCAATCATCAGCCATGTTTCCGGTGTTGCGAACTTCCGTCTGGACCACAAGGGCGCAAATACCGTCAACATCACCAGCGCGGATGGAGAGGTCTTTACCAAGATCGTTCCGTTCGACTACAAGATTATCGTTCAGGAAGGCCAGTATGTCGAGAAGGGCCAGCTGATTACCGAAGGCTCGGTTGAGCCGGGTGAGGTTCTGGCAGTCAGCGGTGAGCTGGCAGTTCAGGATTACCTGATTAAAGAGGTTCAGCGTGTATACCGTACTCAGGGTGTAGATATCAACGATAAGCACATCGAGGTTATCGTTCGTCAGATGATGCGCAAGGTTCGCATCGACGACGGCGGCGACACCAAGCTGATTACCGGCTCTCTGATTGACAAATCCGAGCTGCGCGAAGCCAACGAGGAGCTGCTGGCTCTGGAGGCACAGGATGGCATCCATCGCAAGCCTGCAACCGCACACGCAGTCCTCATGGGTATCACCAAGGCTTCTCTGGCAACCGACTCCTTCATGTCCGCCGCTTCCTTCCAGGAGACCACCCGTGTCCTGATCCAAAAATGGCAATGCACGCGCATACATATGCCCTTGCACATCTGACAACCGCCAAATATTGGCACGATGTCAAC
>URFD01000073.1 GCA_900547015.1 uncultured Oscillospiraceae bacterium
ATGATGTTCGTGCCTATGGAACCTCCTACCATAGATCTTCCTATGGAAGACCTCCTTTATGGCATAAACATAACCTGGCAGAAGAACGGATGCGGGCGATTCTGGAGATTCTGGAGCGCAAGCGCGCGGCAAGCGTTGCAGAGCTTTGTCTGGAAACGGGCGCATCGGAGGCAACAATTCGCAGGGACCTCAACGAGCTGGACCGACAGGGAAAAATCAGCAAGGTGCATGGCGGTGCGGTTCTTCCGCAGGAGGAATTTGAGGCGCAGGAGCCGGATGTGCAGGTGAAATCTCAGAGAAATATCGAGCAAAAAGAGCGGATTGCCCGCTATGCGGCGGCGCAGATTCAGGATGATGACTTTGTCTTTATCGATGCCGGAACCACGACATTGCGGATGGCAGACTATCTGGGCGGCTCGAAGGCAACCTTTGTTACCACCGGAATCGAATGTGCAAAGAAGCTGGTGGAAAAAGGGCTTCGGGTCTATGTACCGGGCGGGATGCTCAAGCCGGGCACACAGGCGCTGGTGGGAGCAGTGACCCGGGAATCGCTCACGAAATATAATTTTACCAAGGCATTCATCGGAACGAACGGGGTGACCGTCAAGCAGGGCTTCACCACGCCGGACACCGAGGAGGCCTCCATCAAGACGCTTGCGGTGGAGCGCTCCTATCTCAGCTATGTTTTGGCTGATTCCAGCAAGTTTGGCAAGGTGTCTGCGGTGACCATCTGCCCCTTGAGCAAGGCGTGCATCCTCACCGACCAGATGCCGGACGACAGCTACGCGGGCAAGACGATCATCAAAGAGGTGGATTGATTTGATTTATACGGTAACATTTAATCCGGCAATCGACTATGTGGTTCGGGTGGAGGAGTTCTCTCTCGGACAGGTCAACCGCAGCAACAGGGAGGAAATCCAGTTTGGCGGCAAGGGCATCAATGTTTCGGTCATGCTCAACCATCTGGGAACGGACAGCTGTGCGCTGGGCTTTCTGGCGGGCTTCACCGGAAAGGCAATCGAGGATGACCTGCATCGGATGGGTATCCGCACGGATTTCATCCATCTTTCGCAGGGAATGACCCGCATCAATGTGAAGCTCAAGGCCAAGGAGGAGACAGAAATCAACGGTCAGGGACCGGGGATTTCTCAGGCAGATTTCCAAAAGCTGCTGGAACAGGTTGCTCTGCTCCAGCCGGGAGACACGCTGGTGCTGGCTGGCAGTATTCCGCAAAGCCTGCCCGATGATGTGTATGAAAGAATCATACAGAGCCTTGCGGGAAAGGATATTCAGGTGGTGGTGGATGCCACCCGGGATTTGTTGTGTCATGTGCTGAAGTATCGGCCGTTCTTGATTAAGCCCAACCACATCGAGCTGGGAGAAATCTTTGACCGAACCCTGCACACCGATGAGGAAATTCGGGAATGTGCTTCTCTGTTGCAGCAAAGGGGAGCAAGAAATGTTCTGGTTTCGATGGCGGGAGACGGAGCCATCCTGTTGGATGAGACCGGTGCCTTCCATAAAATCGCAGCGCCGAAGGGCGAGGTGAAAAATTCTGTAGGAGCAGGAGATTCGATGGTTGCCGGCTTTTTGGCAGGATACCTGCAAAGCCGGGATTACGAGACGGCACTTCGGATTGGAGCGGCCGCCGGAAGTGCAACCGCCTTTTCGGAAGGGCTGGCACAGCGCGATGAGGTGCAGGCACTTCTGGACAGAATGTAACGAGGAGAGAGGAGACAGATGATGAGAATTACAGATTTACTGAGTCGGGACAGAATCCTGCTCGGCCAGACAGTGGCAGATAAAGCCGAAGCCATCGACCGCATGGTGGAGCTTCAGGCAAAAAGCGGAAATATCCGCGACAAGGAAGCATATAAAAAAGCAATTTTGGCAAGGGAGGAAATGAGCAGTACTGCGGTAGAGGCAGGGATTGCGGTTCCTCACGCCAAATCGGAAACGGTTGCAGCTCCGTCTCTGTGTGCGATGACCCTGAAGAACGGTATCGATTACGGCGCAGTGGATGGGCCCTCGGACCTGTTCTTTATGATTGCGGCTCCGATGGACGGAGACCTGCATCTGGAGATTCTGTCGCATCTGATGGTTCTGCTGATGAACCCGCAGTTCCTCACAGAGCTTCGGCAGGCAAAGGACGAGAAAGAGTTCCTCTCCATCATCGACCGATATGAGACAGAAAAATATGGACCGGCTCCCAAAACAGAGCCGAAGCAGGAGGGTTATCGGATTCTGGCAGTCACAGCCTGCCCGACCGGAATTGCTCACACCTATATGGCTGCGGAGGCATTGGAAAAAGCCGGCAAGGAGCTGGGAATTTCCATCAAGGTCGAAACCAACGGAAGCGGCGGAGTGAAAAACAAGCTGACCCAGAAGGAAATCGAACAGGCGGACGGCATCATTATTGCGGCGGATAAAAATGTAGAAACCGCAAGATTCGCAGGAAAAAAGGTGCTGTTCGTGCCGGTATCGGATGGAATCCATAAAGCCAACCAGCTGATTGAAACCATCGAAAAGGGCAATGTCTCGGTTTATCAGCATCAAAATACCAAGGAAGAGGAAGTCCTTGCAGTGGGAGAGCAGAAGGAAAGCTTCGGACGACAGATCTATAAACACCTGATGAACGGTGTCAGCCATATGCTCCCCTTTGTCATCGGCGGCGGTATCCTGATTGCGATTGCCTTCCTGCTCGATGACTACTCCATCGACCCAAGCAACTTCGGTATGAACACTCCGCTGGCATCCTTCTTCAAGATGGTAGGCGGTGTCGCATTTGACTTTATGCTCCCGGTTCTGGCAGGCTATATTGCCTACAGTATTGCGGACCGGCCGGGTCTGGCAGTCGGTTTTGTCGGCGGCTATCTGGCGAAGGTAGGCAATTCCTTTACCAACATCACCGGAGAAGGAGCCATTTCCGGCGGATTTTTGGCGGCGCTGTTAGCAGGCTTTGTTGCAGGCTATCTGGTCTTGGGCATTAAGAAGCTCGCGGACAAGTTGCCGGAAAGCATGGAAGGAATCAAGCCGGTTCTGATTTACCCGCTCTTTGGCGTCCTGTTCATCGGCATCATCATGTATGCAATCAATCCGGTGATGGCGGCAATCAATACCAGCATTGTGAACCTGCTCAATTCGATGGGCGGAAGCAGCAAGATTTTGCTGGGCTGTATCGTAGCGGGAATGATGAGCATCGATATGGGCGGCCCATTCAATAAGGCGGCTTATGTCTTTGGCACCGCTTCGATTGCAAGCGGCAACTATGATGTGATGGCGGCTGTTATGATTGGCGGTATGATTCCTCCGCTGGCAGTCGCACTGGCAACCACCTTCTTTAAAAAGAAATTTACAGAAGAAGAAAGAAAATCCGGTGTAGCAAACTATATCATGGGTCTGTGCTTTATCACCGAGGGCGTTATCCCGTATGCAGCTGCGGACCCACTGCGTGTCATTCCTTCCTGCGTGCTGGGTTCAGCGGTAGCAGGCGGTCTGTCGATGATGTTTGGATGCACCCTGCGCGCACCGCACGGCGGTATCTTTGTGTTCCCGGTTGTGGGAAATGTGTTGGGCTATCTGATTGCGCTGGCAGCAGGCTCCTTAGTCGGGATGCTGATGCTCGGTCTGCTCAAAAAGAACCTGCCTCAAAAATAATGGGATGAAAAAAGAAGAAAGAAGAAAACCGAAGTACGGAGAAAGGAAATCAGTATGGTATCAGCAAAGGTAACAGTCATCAATCCAATGGGACTGCATATGCGTCCGGCACAGTTGTTCATCAAGGAGGTCACTCCGTTTGGCTGCGATGTGACCATTCGATTTAACGGAAAAGACATCAACGGAAAAAGCATCATGAATTTGATGGCAGCCTGCATCAAGCAGGGCAGCGAGATTGAGATTCAATGCAGCGGCGAAAACGAGCAGGAATGTCTGAAGGCAGCAGTTGCGCTGGTAGAAGCCGGTCTGGGAGAATAGACCGCCTGCACAAAGATGGAAAGGGGTGCATCAGGATGTTGCATGGAGTCGGCGCATCAAGAGGAATCGGAATCGGCAAAATCGTCTGCATCAAGGAGCAGAGTCTGGACTATTCCCATGTAGTCTCTCAGGGAAGCGAACAGGAGAAAAAGCGCCTGCAAGAGGCAGTGGAAACCTTCTGCAAGGTGACCCAAAAGATGGCGGATGACATCCGGGAACGGGTGGGCCAGAAGGAATCGGAGATTCTCAGCGGACAGGTCATGATGCTCAATGACCCGTTCATGCTGGGACAGATGCAGGATATGATTCATTCCGGCAGCTGTGCGGAGGCAGCCTTGGATTCGGTCTGCCAGATGTACATCGAGATGTTCTCCAATGTGGAGGACGAGCTGATGAAGCAGCGCGCAACCGATATCCGCGACATCCGCACCCGGATGCTGCGTCTGCTGCTCGGGGTGGAAACGGTCAAAATTTCCGATGTGCCAAAGGGTACTATTCTTGCGGCGAGGGACTTGACCCCATCTATGACGGTCGGCCTGAAGCCGGAACATGTCAGTGCCATCCTCACCGAAATCGGCGGCAAGACCAGCCACTCCGCTATCTTGGCGCGGGCCTTGTCCATCCCCGCAGTCTTGGGAATTCCCGGATTGCTCGAGCAGGTGCAGGATGAGCAAACTGCGGTGGTGGACGGAGAAAAAGGAGAAGTCATCCTCTCTCCGGATGCGGACACCCTCTACCGCTATACTAAGCAGCAGGAGGAACAGCTGCGCCAGAAGGCAACCCTGTCGGTTTATCGAGATAAGCCGACTGTGGACGCAGACGGAACCGCCTACCAGCTCTATGCCAATATTGGCAGTGTCATGGAGGCGCAGAGTGCGCTGGAAAACGGAGCAGAAGGAATTGGCCTGTTCCGAACCGAGTTCCTGTTCATGGACCGTCCTGCCATGCCGACTGAGGAGGAGCAGTATGAGGCATACCGCGCCGTCTCTCATGTGATGCAGGGCAAGGAGGTCATCATCCGAACACTGGATGTCGGCGGTGATAAGGAAATCCCTTACCTGAAAATGAAGACGGAGCAGAACCCATTTCTGGGTTGGAGGGCGATTCGCTACTGTCTGGAGGAAACCGAGCTGTTCTGCATCCAGCTCAGAGCCTTGCTTCGTGCCGGCGCCGAACACCGCAATATCAAAATCATGCTCCCGATGGTGACAGGTGTGGAGGAAATCCGCCGCACCAAGGAGCTGATTTCCCAGTGTAAGCAGGAGCTCAAAGAACGGGGCGTTGCCTACGACGACCAAATCGAGGTCGGAGTGATGATTGAAACACCAGCAGCGGCGCTGACCGCAGACCTGCTCGCGAAGGAAGCGGCATTCTTCAGCATCGGCACCAACGACCTGACCCAGTATACGATGGCAGTGGACCGCGGAAATGCCAAGGTGGAAAACCTCTACAAAACCATGCACCCGGCGGTGCTGCGCAGCATCCGTTCGGTGATCCACGCAGCCAGAGAAGCCGGGATTCCGGTGGGAATGTGCGGCGAAGCAGCCGCTGACCCGGCCTTGATTCCGCTTCTGCTGAGCTTTGGACTCAACGAGCTGAGCGTCAATTCCGCATCGATTCTGCGGACCCGCAAGATTGTCTCCCTGTGGAAACACGAGGAGGCCGAACAGGTCGAACAGGCGACGATGGCTCTCGATACCGCTCAGGAGGTGGAGGCATATATGGCCTCTGTCCGCAGAGTGTAATCAGTTTTATTCGATATCTTCATGACTTCTTCAAGATACATCTCTCCCTTTACACAACGGAGCAGCTCGATTGGGCTGCTCCGTTGTGTTTTTTCGATTTCTCTAAGACAACAAAAAAAGGTTCCTCTCCCAAATTGGAAGAGGAACCTTTTGCCAATCAAACGCTATACAATCAGAGAACCGACTTGGAAGATGACCAGTGCCACAAGATAGGCGGTAAGGGTCTGGTAACCGGCGGTGAGAAGAGCCTGCTTCAACGAGCCCAGCTCCCGCTTGGAGGCGGCGAAGGCTGCGACGCAAGGCATATACAGGATGGTAAAGGCAAGGAAGCTGAATGCGCTCAGTGGGGTGAAAATCTGCGACAGCATCGAACAGAGCTGGGCATCGTTTGCAGCGCCGGTGAGGATGGTCAAGGTGCTGACCACCGATTCCTTGGCGGTGAATCCGGTAATCAGGGCGGTGGAAGCTCTCCAGTCGTTGAAGCCCAGAGGGGCAAAGATTGGAGCAATCACCGAGCCAATCGAAGCCAGAATACTCATCGAGCTGTCGGACACCATGTTCATCTTCCAGTCAAAGCTCTGGAGGAACCAGATGACGATGGATGCAACGAAGATGATGGTGAATGCCTTGTGGAGGAAGTCCTTGGCTTTTTCCCACATATGGAGCAGGACACTCTTGGCATCCGGCAGACGGTACGCAGGCAGCTCCATGACGAACGGAACCGAATTTCCTTGGAAGATGGTGCTCTTCAGCAAAAGACCCGATAGGATGGCAACCACGATGCCCAGAATGTACAGGGAAATCATGACCAGCGCTCCGTGCTCCGGGAAGAAGGCGGCGGTAATCATGCCGTAGATTGGCAGCTTGGCACTGCACGACATGAATGGAGTCAGAACAATGGTCATCTTTCGGTCACGGTCGCTGGAAAGGGTTCGGGTTGCCATGATGGCAGGAACGCTGCATCCGAAGCCAATCAGCATCGGAACAAAGGAGCGTCCGGACAGTCCGATTTTTCGCAGCAGCTTGTCCATGACAAAGGCAACACGCGCCATATAGCCGCTGTCCTCAAGCAGGGACAGGAAGAAGAACAGCAGGACGATGATGGGCAGGAAGGAGAGCACGCTTCCAACACCGGCGCAGACACCGTTGACGATCAGGGAAATCAGCCACGGGGTCACCTCTGCGTTGGTCATCATCTGTTCGAGGCTTGCGGTGAAGCTGTCGATGCCTCGGCTGAGCAAATCCTGCAAAGGAGCGCCGATGACCGAGAAGGTCAGCCAGAAAATGGCCATCATAATGAGGAGGAAGATTGGGATTCCCAGATACTTGTTGGTCAGGAATCGGTCAATCTTTTCCGAGCGCAGCTGTTCGCGGGTTTCCTGATGCTTGACGACACATTGAGAGCACAGCGACTCGATGTAGGTGTAGCGCATATCGGCCAGAGCCGCTTCTCGGTCGGTGCCGAGGTCCTGCTCCATCTGCTCCACGATATGGTCGATGATGTGAATATCACCGGTGTCCAGATTCAGCGCGTGGAACATCGGCTCATCGCCCTCGACCAGCTTGGTTGCAGCGAAGCGAACCGGGTATCCGGCAGCCTTGCTGTGGTCCTCGATGATGTGTGCAATCGAGTGGATTGCGCGGTGAACCTCACCTTGGCAGAAATCGAGCTTCTGGGGCGGGGTCTTATCCCGAACCGTTTTCAGCACTAGGCTGATTAAATCCGAGATGCCTTCACCCTTGGCAGCGGAGATGGGAATGACCGGGATGCCCAGATTTTCGGAGAGCTTCTTGACATGGATGGTGTTGCCGCTGGCTCGCACCTCGTCCATCATGTTCAAAGCCAGAATCATCGGGATATTCAGCTCCATCAGCTGCAAGGTCAAGTAGAGATTTCGCTCCAGATTGGTTGCGTCCACGATGTTGATGATGGCATCCGGGTGCTCCTTGACCAAAAAGTCCCGGGTCACAACCTCCTCGGAGGTGTATGGCGAAAGGGAGTAGATACCGGGCAGATCGACCAGAACCACATCCTTGTTCTTTTTGATGCTGCCCTCTTTCTTTTCCACTGTTACGCCGGGAAAATTTCCGACGTGCTGGTTGCTGCCGGTCAGCGCATTGAACAGGGTTGTTTTACCGCAGTTCTGGTTGCCGGCAAGAGCAAGAAGATGGCTCATTGTTTGTGTACCTCCTCCAGCTCGATTTTGGCAGCGTCCTCCGCACGGATGGTCAGAACATATCCGCGCAGGAACAGCTCAATGGGGTCGCCCATCGGCGCCACCTTTCGTACCATGACCTTGGTTCGTGGGGTCAGTCCCATGTCCAGCAAACGGCGGCGGAGAGCGCCTTCCCCGCCGACAACGGTGATGGTGCCGCCTTCGCCGGGCTTTACAAGATCCAGTGTCATATCTGTTTCCTCCTCAATATGGAATCGAAAAAAATTGCAGTTAGAAAGGTTTCGTTATGTTGAAAAATCCTGCTCAAATCGGTAGAATCGAGCATTGTTTTCCCATAAGTTAGCCTGTGCTATCATTATACTCTAGCACAAAAATGTTGTCAATGGCTAACAGAAAAATCTCTGTTTTTTAAGC
>URFD01000074.1 GCA_900547015.1 uncultured Oscillospiraceae bacterium
GTACCACTCCGCTATCGCCGCAAAAATCGTACAGGTAATTTAATTTTCCCTCTTTTCCGCGTTAATATTTGGTGATATTTTCCAGAAGCTTTCCACAATTTTGATATTCAGGCTTTCTTTCAATCTGTTTTCATCATAGCACCCGGCTCATTTTTTATTCTGTCATGAAAAAACTACCCCGCATTTTTCAAATACGGGGTAGTTTTGCGTTCGATTATTTTTCCGAAGCCTGCGGCTTGCTGTCGGTTGCAATCTCCTTGATCGATGCAACCAGACCAGCCATCGACTGCATCTCGCTCGGGATAATCAGCTTGGTTGCCTGACCGTCTGCCACCTTGGCAAGAGCCTCGAAACTCTTGAGGGTAAGCACCTTGTCGGTCGGAGCAGCTTCATTGAGCATCTTCAAGCTGTCTGCATAAGCCTGCTGAACCTTGAGGATTGCGGTTGCTTCACCGTCTGCCTCACGGATTTTGGCTTCGCGGACTGCGTCTGCCTTCAGGATGGCAGATTCCTTCTCTGCCTCTGCCTTGAGGATTGCGGCTTCCTTTTCACCTTCGGCAATCAGCACCTGGCTGCGCTTCTGTCCCTCTGCACGCAGGATGGATTCACGGCGCTGGCGCTCTGCCTTCATCTGTTTTTCCATCGCATCCTGAATCTCAGCCGGCGGCAGGATATTCTTCAGCTCGACACGGTTGACCTTGATGCCCCACTTGTCGGTAGCGGTATCGAGGGTGGTTGTAATCTTGGTGTTGATGACATCACGGGAGGTCAGGGTGTGGTCCAGCTCCAGCTCGCCGATGATGTTTCGCAGGGTGGTTGCGGTCAGATTTTCGATTGCGGAAATCGGGCGCTCCACGCCGTAGGTGAACAGCTTGGCATCGGTGATTTCATAAAAGACAACGCTGTCAATCTGCATGGTGACGTTGTCTCGGGTGATAACCGGCTGTGGCTTAAAATCGACCACCTGCTCCTTCATCGAAACCTTCTTGGCGACGCGGTCGATGAACGGCATCTTGAAGTGGAGGCCGTTGTCCCATGTCTGGTAGTAGGAGCCCAGACGCTCGACGACAAAGACCATGGACTGCGGAACGATTTTGATGTTCGAAATCAGGATGAGCAGGATGATCAGGACCAAAAGAACCAAGACAATAATAGCGGGCATAGCGTAATTCCACCTTTCTCTTCATTCGGCCGGAGCCTCAGCTTTGTTTTTCGACATACACGGTCACACCTTCGATGCGGACAATCTGCACCTCGTCCCCGGGCGCAAACTGCTCTCCCGGATTTTGGACGGCTGCGGACCAATCCCGTCCATCCACCGAAACCCTACCCTTCTGCTCCGAGGAAATCGGCTGAAGGACCTGTGCGGTCTGACCGATGATGCGGTCAGAGTTGGTTTTGGTTTTGGGGGCGGACTGCACCTTTTTGACCAAGGGGCGGCTGGCAATCAGGCAGATTGCCGAGACAACGATAAAGATGACGATTTGGACCGTTCCCGAAACATGGAACAGCGAGGCAATCAATGCCACCGCTGCACCCAGCGCCAGCCAGATGCTGACCAGCTGGTAGGTCACTGCCTCCAGCACAACCAGCCCTATGACAAGCACCAGCCAAAGAATCGGGGCAAAAGACATCAGGTTACACATACTGTTCCACTCCTTTTTTAGAAAAACCGTTGCCGGAGCAACGGTTTTATCAATGGGGTTCCTGTCGCTCTCTATGGTTTTATCATACCACAAAGTCCGTCGGAATACAATATTCGCCCTTTGTCAAATTTGACCTTTTCCTCTGATTTTTGATGATTGGCGTTCTCCGCTCTCGTCCGCTTGCGTCCGCCCTCATCCGTTCTCTTGTTCTCTAAGAAGTGACAACCTGTCCCTTCCTATTAAAATGGCAATTCCTTTGCGCCCACCGCTGCCAGCGCACTGTGTGCCAGCACCTGGGTCGGGTCAACGGTCATCTGAGAAAGGCCCAGCTTTGCAAAAGCAAGCGGAAGCTCGGTGCAGCCCAGCACCATCTTCTCAGCGCCCAGCTGACGCATTTCATCCACGATGTTCTGAATCGGAAGCTCCTCGATATGCTCGTTGCCTGCCTTCACATAGTCGTAGATCAGCCGCATGACGATTTTCTGGTTTTCCGGCGAAGGATAAACCGCCTCGAGCCCAGCCTTGGCAAATGCCCGGTCATAGACATGGCTCTGGCAGGTGCCGTCGGTTGCCAAGATGCCTGCCCGTTTGACCCCGTTCTTGCTCAGGTACTTTGCAGTTTCTTCAATCATGTTCAGCAGCGGCACCTGAAGATGCGGCACAATCTGGTCATAGAAGCAGTGTGCTGTGTTGCAGCCCATAATCAGCACCTGTGCGCCCATCTGCTCCAGACGCTGGCCGCTCTTGACGATTTCCGGCACCGGGTCTTTGCCGCCGTGCAGCAGTGCCTTGGTTCTGTCCGGGATGTCGGTGTTGTTGTCCACACAGATTCTCACGTGCTCCTGGTCGCAGGACGCATCGGTTGCACGAATGATTTTTTCCATCAGGTCACAGGTCGCCATTGGACCCATTCCGCCAATAATTCCGATTACTGGATTCATAAAAAAACCGCCTCCTTTTTTAGCTTGCTTTCAGTATAAAGGGATGCTATAATAAAATCAAATAGTTATCTGTTTATAAACTCTATAAGCATTTGTTTATTGCGGGAGGAGTTTCTATGGTTCGCAGCATGGAATATATCTATGAGGTTTATCGGGAGCGCAGCTTCACGCGGGCGGCCCGCAACCTGTATGTCACCCAACCCTGCCTGAGCGCGCTGGTCAAAAAGACCGAGCAGAAGCTGGGCTTTCCCATCTTCGACCGCAGCAGCAATCCGCTGGAGCTGACCGAGTACGGCAAGGAATACATCCGCTACATCGAGCGGACGATGGCGTTGGAAACCGAGTTTGAAAATTACCTCAACGATGTGCGCGGGCTCAAGACCGGCCACCTGTCCATCGGCTCGAACAATGTCTTTGCCTCTCTGGTACTGCCGCAGGTCATCAGCAACTTCAACCGCCTCTATCCCGGGGTGGAGGTTCGGCTGACCGAGGGCAACATCTTCTATCTGGAGGAGCGGCTGGCACACGGCGATTTGAATTTGCTGCTGGACAATCACCCGATGGACCCCCAGATTTATCAGCAGGAGCTGTTCTGCGCCGAGCAGCTGCTGCTGGCAGTCTCCCCGTCCCAAAGCCCCGCATCCGGTCTGGCTGCCCAGCGGCTGAGCCATGCCGACATTCTGGCAGGAAAGCACCTGCTGGCAGAAACTCCGGCAGTTTCGCTCGAGCAGTTTCGCTCCTGCGCCTTTATCGCACTGCGGCAGGGCAACGACACCCGCATCCGAATGGATTTGATGTGCGAGCAGGCAGGCTTTTCGCCGCGCCTCCAGCTGGAGGTAGACCAGCTGAGCACCGCCTACAACATCGTCTGCAACGGCATGGGCATCACGCTGGTCAGCGACACGCTGGTGACCCGCACGCCGGTCCCCGTCGGTGTGGAGTACTACAAGCTCAGCTCTCCCCATGCCGGACGCTTCGCCTATTTTTACTACAAACATTCGAGCTATGTGACACGCGCCATGCGGGAATTTATCCAGACTGCCTCCAACCGTCTTTAATTTGAACACAAAAAGGGAACGCCAATCGGCGTTCCCTTTTTTCGTATCTGATGCTTCGGTTGGTTAATGCTTCGAGCGGTCCTGATAGCAGGTGTGCAGCAGCTCGTGAGCCAGATGGCTGTTCGGCTGTCCGAGGAACTCGCTGTACAGGGTCTGGATGTCCGGATTCTTGTGCGACTGGCGAATCGGCTGGTTTTTGTCCACCTGATACAGCCCGTCCATGCGGTGTTCGCGGATGGCTGCTGTGGTTCTGAACGGCTGACCGCCGCCGCCGACACAGCCGCCCGGACAGCACATGACCTCGATAAACTGATAGTCCGCTTCGCCCGCACGAATCTTCTCCATCAGCACACGGGCATTTTTCAGGCCGCTGGTGATGGCGACCTTAATCGGGGTGCCGTCCAAATCCAGCTGGGCCTCCTTGATGCCCTCGTGGCCACGGCAGGCGGTGAAGTCCAGACTTTCCGGTTCTCTGCCGGTCACAACCTCATAGACGGTGCGGATGGCTGCTTCCATCACGCCGCCGGAGGTGCCGAAGATAGCGCCTGCGCCGGAGCCCAGACCCAGCGGATGGTCGAACTCCTCCTCCGGCAGGAAGCCGAAGTCCAGCCCAGCCATGCGAATCATCTTGGCAAGCTCACGGGTGGTCAGCACCACATCCACATCCTGATAGCCGGAGGCATTCATCTCCGGTCGCTGACATTCATATTTCTTTGCAATACAAGGCATGATGGAGACAACGAACATCTTGTCCCTCGGAATGCCCATCTTGTCCGCATAGTAGGTCTTGGCAATTGCGCCGAACATCTGCTGCGGGGACTTGCAGGAGGAAACATTCGGCAGCAAATCCGGGTAGGTTTTTTCTACAAAGTTGACCCAGCCTGGGCTGCACGAGGTAATCATCGGCAGGGTGCCGCCGTTTTTGATGCGGTCCAGCAGCTCGTGACCCTCCTCCATGATGGTCAGGTCGGCAGAAAAGTCGGTGTCAAACACCTTATTAAAGCCCAGTCTGCGAAGCGCCGAAACCATCTTTCCGGTCGCAATCGCGCCGCGCTCCATGCCAAATTCCTCACCGATGGCAACACGAACCGCCGGTGCGGTCTGGACAACAACCACCTTGTTCGGGTCATCCAGCGCATCCCACACCCGCTGGGTGTCATCCTTTTCATACAGTGCGCCGACCGGACAGACCGAAACACACTGTCCGCAGTATACGCACGGGGACTCGCTGAACGGCTTTTCAAAGGCGGTGGTGATTCTAAAATCAACCGAGCGTCCGCTGTAGCCGATGGCATTGGTGGTCTGAATTGCCTGACAAGCCTCGACGCAGCGTCCGCAGCGGATACATTTGCCCATATCCCGCACCAGCGCCGGGTTGTTCATATCCCTCGGAATCGGCTTCCAGACCTGGTCAAAGATATTGCCGCGGATGTTGTACTCCGCCGCCAGCGTTTGCAGCTCGCACTTGCCGTTTCTCTCGCAGTGCAGGCAGTCCTGCGGATGGTTTGCCAGAATCAGCTCCAGAATAGTCTTGCGGGCCTTGCGGACCTTTGGCGAATTGGTGGTGATGTCGCCTGCCTCGTCCACCAGATTGTTGCAGGCGGTTTTCAGTCGTCTGCTCCAGCTGTCCTCTACCAGACAGACACGGCAGAAGGCACGAACGCCCAAGTCGGGATGGTGGCACAGGGATGGAATCTTCACGCCGATTGTTCTGGCGGCCTCCATGATGGTGGTACCGGATGGCACGGTTACCGGAATCCCGTCGATTTTGATTGTAACCATCTTATTTGGATCAATATGCATACTGGTCACCATACTTTCTACTGTTTAAGCATACCGGGCAGATGCCGTCGATATGCGCCTGAAATTCTTCGCGACGGTGCAGCAGGCAGGAATCCAGCGCAGCGGTCGCCGACTGGCCCAAGCCGCAGGAGGAGGCAGTTGCCATGGTAAAGGACAGACGCTCCATGCGCTCAAAGTCCTTTTCGGTGGCAAGCCCGTTTGCAAATTTGTGCAGAATCATATACAGCTGGCGGTTGCCCTCACGGCACGGCACGCACTTACCGCAGCTTTCGTGGAGGAAAAATTCCGATACCTTTTTCAGATAATCGATGATGCAGACGGTGTCATCCAGCACGACCACCGCGCCCGAGCCGATGCTCAGTCCCTGCTTCTTCAGCGAGGTGTGGTCATAGCGGGTGTCCAGCTGCTCCGGGAAACCGATTGGGCCGGACTGTCCGCCCAGATGGTAGGCTTTCAGCTCCTTGCCGTCCGGGATGCCGCCGCCAAATTCCGGGTCAAAGATGACGTCGCGCAGGGTCACACCGCCAATCGGAACCTCGAAGGTACCGCGGTGATTGACGTTGCCGGACAGACAGATGAGCTTGGTGCCGCCGGAATCCTCCACACCCAGCTCCTGAAATGCCTTGCCGCCCATGTTGAGAATCTGCGGCACGCAGGCAAAGGATTCTACGTTGTTAACCAGAGTCGGCTTCGAGTACAGACCGACCTCTGCCAGATGCGGCGGCTTGACACGCGGACGGCCGGTCTGGGCCTCGATAGAGTTGAGCAAGCCGGAGTTCTCGCCGCAGATATAGGCGCCTGCACCCGAAACGATATGGACATTGAACTCGAAGCCCGAGCCCATGATGTCCTTGCCCAGATAGTTTGCACGCACTGCGCTGTCAATCGCTGCCTGGAACAGCTTCTGGATTTCGCGGTATTCGCCGCGGATATAGATGTATCCATCGTGGGACTGGAACACATATCCCGCAATCGCCATGCCCTCGAGGATGCTCAGCGGGTCTTTTTCCAGCAGAACCTTGTCCTTGAAGGTGCCGGGCTCGCCCTCGTCGGCGTTGCAGACGATGTACTTCGGGGTGCCCTCAATCTCATAAAGCTGCTTCCATTTCTTTCCAGCCGGATAGGAAGCGCCGCCGCGTCCGAGGAGCTTGGCATCGATGACCTCATGGATGATTTCCATTGGGTCCATATTCATCGCTTTTTTCAAAGCGGAAAAGCCGCCGTGGGCAATATAATCCGCCACCGAATCCGGGCGAATCTTGCCGCAGCGGGCTGTTAAAAGCTGCATGGTTTTCGACATAAACATGACATCCTTTCGTCAGCGCCCGCTTACTGGGCGTTCTCTCTGAGTTCGTTGAGGATCTTGCGGATGCGGTCCTCGTTGAGATTGCCGTACACCTTGTCGCCAATCTTGATGACCGGTCCGATATTGCACGCACCGACGCATGGCATATATTGCAGGCTGAACAGCCCGTCCGGGGTGGTCTCGCCAAAATTGATGCCCAGCTCCTTGCGCAGGAATTTTGCCATCACATGAGATTTGGACACATAGCAGGGTGCGTTGTTGCACACCTCGATGATGTAGCGTCCGCGCGGCTTGGTTTCCAGCATCGCATAAAAGGTCAGGATGTCATAGAGCTTGACCAGCGGGATGTCCAGCTTTTCTGCCACGACCCGCGCGCTGGCTTCGTTGATATAGTTTCTTCTGCACTCTCTCTGAATTTCGATCAGAATGGACAGGAGGTGTTCCTTGTCGCCTCCACATTCCTCGATGATCTCCAGAACCCGTTCTCTGCTCAGAGTTTCTGTTGCCATCTTTCAATTCCTCCCTCAACTTTTCCGTTCAGGTTCCATATTTGCCCTCATTTTTTTATTAAGAACATAGGATTCCTGAAGCATTGTTGTCCCCTAAAACAATCGTTTGTGATGTTCTCGTGAAGCAGGTACAAAAAGCCCCTGTTTACTACCTTTACGCAAATTATACGGATTCTGTTTTCCTGCGTCAAGTGTTATTTTTTTAACAAAATTGCGATTCCGACAAGGTCTGTGAAAACTTTATCGAATCCATCTCCCTGTTGTTCAGCAGATAGACTGTTTTTTTGTCGGATTTACTAAAGCTGTTTGGACTGCCTCTGTCATTCTGACAGGAAAAAATTTTCCTTTTGTACAAATTTCTTCCCTCGTCTCCTCTTTGCCTCCCAAACGCAAACAGCAGCCCCGAAAGGGCCTCGTGGGCTTTCGGGGCTGCTGTTCCAAAACAAGGGGAATCCGGAGGGGTTCCGGTTATTTTTCTGTTTTCATCGGGTTCGGGGTGATGATTTCCAAGAAGCGAACCACCTTCGAGGTCTTGTTCTTCCAGTTGTGGCGGATGGTCGAGCTGTACTGGATGCTGTCGCCCGGGTACAGGGTGTAGTGCTGATCGTCCAGCTCCAGAGAGAGGATGCCCTCCAGAACAAAGATAAACTCCTCGCCCTCATGCTTATAGGCTACCGGCTCGGTATCCGGCTCCTCGCTGCATGGCAGCAGGTAGAACAGTCGGGGAAGCATCTGGAAATTGTCCACATCTTTGCTCAGGATATACTGGATAATTTCCCGGGAAACCTGTGTCATCGGCATATCGTAGCTGTGGATAACCGGGTCGCTGCCATTCTTGGCTTCGCTTTCAAAGAAATCCGAAAGCTCCACGCCGAGCACCTTAGCAACATTTGCCAGAGAATCGATGGCGATGGTCGTCATGCCACGCTCGAGCTGGGAGAGAAAACCAATTGAAAGACCGGTCTGTTCGGACAGCATCTTGAGCGTATATTTTCT
>URFD01000075.1 GCA_900547015.1 uncultured Oscillospiraceae bacterium
TCATTGATTCCCCGCATTCCCGGTTTTGATTGGAATTTTGACTCTGCAATCAGCAAAGCCGGACACATTCCGTTTAGCCGATTGCAAAAATATCGCATGGCATCTATAAACTTAGTAGGAGGAGCAGCTGTGAATAATACCGGTTTTTCCAAGGGTGACATCCTGATTCCGAATGTGGACGATATGACTGCATGGAGTGTCATCGCCTGTGACCAATATACCTCCCAGCCTCAGTACTGGCACGATGTGGAAGCTTTTGTCAAAACAAAGCCCTCCACGCTGAATCTGATTGTCCCCGAAATCAACCTGACCAGCGCAGACCTGGACCAGCACATCGGGGCGGTCAATCGCGCGATGCGCACCTATGTGCGCCGCCACCTCTTTACCGAGGTTCACGATTACATCTACACCCGCCGCACCCTGAGCAACGGAAAGGTTCGCCACGGTCTGGTCGGCGTCATCGATTTGGAGCAGTACGAGTTTCATCCCGGCTCCAAGACCACAGTCCGCGCTTCGGAAGGGGTTCTGCAAAACCGCATCGAACCCAGACTGACCATCCGCGAGACCGCACCTCTGGAAATCTCCCACACCATGCTGCTGGTGGATGACCGGAAGAACACCGTCTTTGCCTCTTTGGAGGAGGAGCTGGACCAGATGCAGCCTCTGTACTCCTTCGACCTGATGAAGGACAGCGGCGCCATCAGCGGCTATCTGGTGACAGCCGAGCAGTCGGAGCGCATCGACAAGGCGCTGACCGAGCTTGCCACCATGGAGCAGATGGAACAGAAATATCATATGACCGACCGCGGCGTTTTTGTCTATGCAGTCGGCGACGGAAACAACTCCCTTGCCACAGCCAAGCTGCACTACGACAATCTCAAGCGGACCCTGTCCCCTCAGAAGCTGGAAAATCATCCTGCCCGCTACACCCTTGCCGAAATCGTCAACCTGCACGATGATTCCTTTGACTTCGAGCCAATCAACCGTGTGCTCTTCGGCGTGGATACCCTGAACTTCCTGCACCAGCTGGGCAAGGCCTATCAAATCTCCTACACCCCGGTGGAGGGACAGCAGTATTTTGACTGCGTCATCGGCAACGACACCAAGCGCATCTGGATTGCCAACCCCTCCTCCAATGTGGTGACCGGAACGGTACAGAACTTTATCGACCACTACATCCAGGAATTTTCCGGCAAGGTGGACTATGTCCACGGCGAGACCATCGTCCGTCAGCTTGCCGCACAAACAGACAATGTCGGCATCCTATTTCCTTCGATTCCAAAGCGTTCCCTTTTTGAAACCATCCTGATTGACGGTACTCTGCCGCGCAAGACCTTCTCGATGGGTCAGGCAGGCGACAAGCGCTTCTATCTGGAATGTCGGAAAATTAAACCATAACCTGCACAGGCAGCACCACGATGGTGCTGCCTGTTTTCGTGAGAAGATGTTTGGATTCAGATTATCTATCGCACCAAGCCTCCTGCCGACTTGTCGCCGTCCGCGATTCGTGATAAAATAAAAACAAGAAGAAGATACCTCATGCTCTCTTGTTTTAAGGAGGTTTTGGATATGGAATATGAAGGTCAAATCTGCCGTCCGCCAATGGAAAAATCTTCGTTCATGCTTCCTGTCGCTGTGGGATGCTCCTACAATCGCTGCACCTTTTGCACCCTGTTTAAGCACCTGCGCTACCGCCAGCTCCCACTCGAGCAGGTGGAAGCGGAGCTTCAGCGGGTTCAGCGGGTTGGCGGCAAGCCAAAACAAATTTTTCTCGGAGATGGAAACGCCTTTGGGATGGACACCGACCACCTGCTCAAAATCCTGTCGCTGATTCACCAGTACTGTCCGGACTGCCAGATGGTGAACATGGATGCCACCATCACCAACCTGAGCCAGAAATCGGACGAGGAGCTTCGGCTGCTGTATGAGCAGGGGGTTCGTCGTCTGTATATCGGCATCGAGACCGGCTTGGATGATGTGCTTGCCTTCACCAAAAAGGACCACAATCTCGAGCAGGCTTACCAGCAAATCGAACGGATGCACCGGTTCGGATTCATCTTCAACGCCCACATCATGTCCGGAATTGCCGGAGCCGGTCGCAGCTTGGAGAATGCAGAAAAGACTGCCGAATTCTTTAACCGGACCCAGCCGGAGCGGATCACCAACTTTTCCCTGTTCCTCAGCGAGCGCGCTCCTCTGTTTGCAGACTATCGTGCAGGACGCTTCACCCCTGCCAGTGAGCTGGACAATCTGATTGAGGACCGCCGTCTGATCGAGCTGCTGGAGGTTCCGGGCTTGATTTATGACGGATTTCACGACATGGTGTTGTGTCGGGTTCGTGGCACCCTGCCGCAGGACCGCGAAAAGATGCTGCAAAAGCTCGACCAGAAAATTGCAGAGCTTCGGGATGCCCCGCCGGTCTATGCGATTCTTGCCGGAAACCACCAGTTTTCCAGCAACGATGTCGGTACCGACCAAAGTGCATCCTAACCCCAAATCCTGAAAAAGCCTAAAAAAACGGCGCTGACAGACTGTCAGCGCCGTTTTGGTCCCATTGAGATTATTTGTGGATTTCGTAGCTGCCGTCACAATTTGCAACAACTGCTGTGTTATAGAATGCTTCCATACCGGAAATCATGTAGCCCAGGTCTACTACACCTGCGGTCTCGTAGCTGGAGTGCATTGCCAGCTGAGGCAGACCGATGTCAACGGTGTTCAGGGAAACGTGGCTGTTGGAGATGTTGCCCAGAGTGGAGCCGCCAGCCAGGTCAGAGCGGTTGACAAAGCTCTGTACCGGAACCTGATTGTCTGCACACATACTCTGGAACAGAGCAGCGGAGACTGCATCGGTGGTGTACTTCTGGTTTGCATTGTATTTGATGACAATACCGTCGTTGAGGAAGACCTGATTGGTCGGGTCGGAAACAGCCGGATGGTTTGGATGGAGTGCGTGTGCGTTGTCTGCGGACAGCATGAAGCTGGAAGCCACGGAGGTGTAGTACTCCTCTTCGCTTCTGCCCAGGTTCATGTTGATGCGGTGCAGAACATCATACAGGAAGGTGGAATTTGCGCCCTGCTTAGTGCTGCTGCCAACCTCTTCGTTGTCGAAAACAGCGCAAACCGAAACGCTCTCCGGATTGCCGGCATTGATGAATGCCTTCAGAGAGGAGAATGCACACTCGAGGTCGTCCAGTTTTGCACAGGACATATACTCGTTGTGGGAGCCCCAGACAACCGGTTTGCAGCGGTTGTACAGGAACAGGTCACTGGAGAGGATGTTCTCCTCCTCGGTCTCGCAAGCCTGTGCAACCAGACGGTCGAAGCTATCTTTTGCAGCAGCGTCGCCGAACAGTGGAAGGAGGTTTACCTGTGGGTTGTACTTCATGCCTTCGTTCACAGTGCGGTCCATGTGGATTGCCAAGTTCGGGATGACCAGCAGGTCACGGTCAATGTTGACTAGACGGGTCTCGACCCCTTTATCGGTCTTGACCAGCACGCGTCCTGCAATCGACAGCGGACGGTCAAACCAAGTAGAATAGATCATGCCGCCGTAGCGCTCGGTGTTCAGCTGAACATATTTTCCCTTGACGGACTGCTCCGGATGGTCCTTAATCTTAAAGGTTGGGGAATCGCTGTGGCTTGCCACGATGTGGAAGGAGCGATACTCTTTGGATGGAACCTTGAATGCGATGATCGAGGAGAGGTTGCGGGTTACAAAATATTTTCCGCCCTCCTGCAGCTTCCAAGTTTTGTTTTCAGAAAGCTCCTCAAAGCCCTCCTTCTCCAGCATCTTCTTTGCATTTTCAATGACATGGAAACAGCTTGGGGACTGCTCGATAAAATCAAACAGCTCCTGTACAGAATCTAATACCATAGCAAACATCCTTTCCTGTTTTTTTATATTCTGACTAAAACTGACTTTTCCAAGGTGACCGTGTCGGTGCATTTTCACGACCTGACGGTCACATTCATTATAAAATGTTTCTCCTCTCCTGTCAACCTCGCAGACCTCTTCCCCCTGCGGTCGGGCAAAAGAAATTGGACTTCGGTTCGATTAGCGTTTGGCTTTGGTGAGAACAGCACCTGCAAGGATGGAAACGGTTGCTGCCGCAGCTGCCAGAGCGGTATAATCTTCGGCGCCGGTTTTGGGATTTCCTTTCTCGGACTCGCCGGAGCGGTAATCCTGATTCTCAACCATTCTAGCAGAAACTTCCTGCTGAACGCTCTGCTCCGATGGGATTTCGGTCTGCTGCTCGGTCTGTGGGAGGAAGCTCTCGTCCACTACGGTGCCGTCTGCAATCTCGCGGTCGGTGATGACAAAGCGTCCCAGATTCTTGGTCTCAAAGGAGATGGTCTCCTCGTCCAGATCCACCGTTGCGTCAATTTTTTCCAGCGCACCTCTGAGGTAGCGGTAAACATAGAAGCTCCCGCCGAACTCCTCCATCTCATCCGAAACATCGATGGTCAGCGTGCCTGTGAAGTCGAAGGACGGGCCACCTGGGAAGGAAACATATTTGAAATTCTGGTCCTCGAACTTGGAGGAAACCTCCTTGATTGCCCTCTCGTTGTGCAGCAGGTTCACCGCCTCCTGACCGGAGATGCGAACTCGATAGTTCCACTGACCATTGGTGAAGGTGACCTTGCCGCCGTTCACATCGCGGTCCAACTGCTGGAACTGTTTTTCAGAGATGACCGGAGCGCTGTTGTCAACCAGAATGTACTCATCGGCTTTTGCAGCGGCCAGCGCCTCGTCGCGGATGGTCGGATAGCCCACCGTCAGCTCGACCTCTGCTGTGCCGACAACCTGACCGTTGGAGCGCTTGACCGCCTTGACAGCGCCCTCGACCTCGGTCTGTTCGGTCGGCCAGCCTGCTTGGGTTTTAACCTCCAGCTGATAGAGGTTGTCCTTCTCCTCTACCTGAAAGGAAGCGACCGCGGATTTTCCGCCTTTCTTTTCTGCTTTGAGCTTCACATCCTTGAGCAGCTCGTCGCTGAGCGGAACCAGAGTGCCGTCCTCCCCTTCCAGATACAGCGGATAGGTGTAGGTTTCACCCGGGAGAAGCATCTGGCTGAAGGTTTCCTCCCCAAAGGAGAGCTTCATCGCTTGGTCGGAGGTGACATTGACTGCACCTGCCTGCTGTGCAAATGCGCTGACACTCATCGCCGACATCGCACAGACTGCTAAAAACATCGATACAAATTTTTTCATTTTGGATTTCCTCCTGAGATTTGATTCTTACGTCTGTCCTTTTGTTTAGGTCATGAGGCTATTATAGGGGGCAGTCTGCCTTTTTTCAAGCGGTGGTTTCTGGAAATCTCCGCAGGGTCGCTCTCCGCGATTCCGGCTTTTTGATTGGAAAACTCGCCTGCTCTTAATAAACCCAAGCGATTGGAATTTTATCCTAAGAAGGCTTCCTCGATTCTGGCAGAGCGGTTCCCTTCCTCCCAAAAAATCGCACGCTGCCCCTCTGCGCTGGCTCGATTTTCCATCCATCCCCCTGCTCCCAAACCGTCCTGCGGCTGTGTTTCTTTGGAAAACCTCTCCCGAATCGGACAGAATTTTCTTCTTTCTGTAGAATTTGCGGAGAATCAAGCCCATCAGTATATGCTGCTTCTCCCTGTTTTGTCCTTCCCTCTGCACACATTTTCCCCACTCCGCCATAGGATATAGGGGCAAGGACTCTGTCATGCCCGTTGAGGTGGAGCCGCTTTTGGTCTTTCCCGAGAGAAAAACAGCGCCGAATGATTAGCCTGTCACCTTTCCGGCTACAATAACAGCGAAGCCAAATCATACAAAATGTCGGAGCGTGATACTGTGAAACGAGGAGATATTTATTATGCGGACCTGAGCCCTGTGGTCGGCTCTGAGCAGGGCGGTGTGCGACCGGTCCTAATTGTACAGAACGATGTCGGCAATCGATACAGCCCGACTGTGATTGCAGCAGCCATCACCAGCCAGACCGAAAAATCAAAGCTGCCCACCCACATCGAGCTGGATTCCAAAAACTGTGGTCTGTCCAAGGATTCTGTCGTCCTGCTCGAACAAATTCGCACCATCGACAAGCGCAGACTGCGGGAAAAGATGGGCACCTTGGATGCAAGCTCCATGTCGCAGGTCAACAAGGCCCTTTCCATCAGCTTCGGTTTGGGGAAAGGCCGTTCCTAGGAACCTGTCTTGTTTTGCGGCAGAGACACAAAAAAGCCTTCGGCAGAGTATCTGCCGAAGGCTTTTTCAGGATATTCATCATAGTCGCTCGATTGCTGTCGGAGGGAATCCGACTATTTTTTCGCGGGGAGCGCCTGCTGTTTTTTCCGCATCGCCCGATGCAGATTCATCGTGTGAACTAGACGCACCAGCGAGGAAACCACCAGAACCCCGACTGCCAAGGCTCCTGCAATCGCAAAGGTGTGGATTCCGGTTTCGATAAACTGGGCGGTCTGTCCCGAAACACAATATTCCATCGTGTAGTAGATGCCGCCTCCCGGCACCAACGGCAGGATTCCGATGGTCAAAAATCCCGTTACCGGTGCTTTGAACACCCTTGCCATCACCTCGGCATACGCCGAGACGATGATAGTGGAAATCAGGTACTGTGCCAAGTCGTTTCCCAGCGGCATACAAGCCACATAGAACACCCAGCTGAGCATCCCTCCGGTGGCTGCCGCAATCATGTGCGGAATCTTGTGGAAGCGGAAGATAAAGCAGAAGGAAAAGCACGCCAAAAAGGTGTAGATAAATACCGGTATTTCTTCAATCATCTTAGTCATCGTGGTCCCTCCTCTAGATTCCCGGGAAGAAAAAGCGCAGGGTGGAGATTGCGATACCGGCTCCCAGCGCGATGCCCGCCGCAACCATCAGCGATTCGACCAGCTTGATGATACCGGCAATCAAATCTCCGCCCAGAATGTCCCGCATGACATTGGTGATGGCAATTCCCGGCACCAGATTCATCAGGGTACCGATAATCATCTTGTCATAATGGATGGTCCATCCCAGCGCTGTTGTAAAGAGCGACAGCCCCGCCACCAGCGCGCTGCCGAAAATATTCTGGAAAAAGCTGTTGGTGTGAAAGCGTCCCAACATCGAGAGCAGGAGGAAGAGCAGGATTCCGATGAAAAACGAGACCAGCGAATCCTGAAAAGCACCGCCGTAAAACAGGGTAAAGGAGGCGGAGATGGACGCTGTGAAAAACATATTGGTCCAGAAGGAGTAGTCCTTCTCATTGACAATGGCATCCAGAGAGGCTTTGATTTGCTCCAGCTCCGGACGCTCCGAACAGACATGGCGGCACAGATTGTTGAGCCGGTCGATGCGGTCAAAATCCAGCGAGGAGGAGTGAACCCGTTTGAGACGGGTCAGAGCGTGTCCGGTTTCATCGTTGATGGTGACGATGATGCACGACGGAATCGAAAACACCTCTGCTTCGGGAAAGCCATAGGCCTCCAGCATCCGTCGAATTGATTCTTCCACGCGGTAAATCTCGGCTCCGCTCTTCAGCAGCCGCCACCCAATTTCGGTCGTGATATGCAGAAGTTCATCATTGTTCATTCCTTACTCACCCCATACATCCTACGGCACACATCCCTGTACCCATTTATTCTACTGCTTTCATCCCTAAAAAGCAGGCAATTTCTCATCAACAGAAAGTATTATAACATAACCCCGAAAACTTTCACATAGGTTTGCAACAAAAATTTCGTCCATTTTCCCCTGTACGGGGTCGATTTTGACAGGATTTGGGAAATCGGGGCAGCTGCGGGAAAAATCCTCTTCTTTTTTCTCAGGCAAAGTGC
>URFD01000076.1 GCA_900547015.1 uncultured Oscillospiraceae bacterium
GACGGCATCGCTTCTGCCTGTGCGGAGAGTGTTTTTTTAGAAATAAAATGTCTTAGAAGGTATTGTGGTTGTTGTCGTAGCTAAACTGGTCACGCTTGCGGCGGCGGTTGCGCTTCATCACCGTGATGCCAATCGACAGTGCCAGCGCACCCAGCAGGAAAACAGGCATACTCCAGTAGTTGTATCCTGCCTCCGCACTCATAATCTGTGTCCACAGCTCATCCAGATAGAGGTTGGTTTCCGGGGAGAGATTGACATAAACCTCCGCCTTTTCCAGACTTTCGTCGCTTGGATAGATGACCGGATTGTTCTGGATTTCCTCATCCAGCAAAGCCTTTGCCGCGTCGTTCGGGGTGGAGTACTGGATATACTCGGTGTTGGCAGCCGCTACCTCAGGCTCGTTGAGGAAGTTGATGTACATTTCCGAAGCCAGCTTTCTCAAGCGGCTCTCCTCGGTGTCCGACTTGATTTTCGGGATGCAGACCGCATCGAAGAACAGGTTGGTGCCTTCCTTCGGAATCACAAAGCGCAGGCTGTCGTTGACCGCCATCATGTTGATGGCATCACCGGCATAGTACGGAGCGATTGCCGCCTCGTTGCCCTGCATCTTGTCGAAAATCTGGTCCATGACATACGCCTGTACCAAAGGCTTCTGGTCCTTGAGCAGGCTGGCTGCCTGGTCCAGCTCAAACTTTTCCTCGGTGTTGATGCTGTAGCCCAGACGCAGGAGGGCAATCGCAAACGCATCCTTGGAGTTGGAGAATTGCAGAATCTGCTTTGCGTAGTTCGGGTCCCACATAATATCCCAGCTGTCCGGGTCGAAGCCGAGCATATCGTAGTTGTAAATCAGACCGACCGTACCCCATGTGTAAGGAACCGAGAAGCGGTTCTCCGGGTCGTAGGAAGGATTTCGGAATTTTTCCGAGATATACTGGAAATTTGGAATGTTCTCAAAATCCAGCGGCTCCAGCATATCCTCGTCAATCATACGGGAAACCATGTAGTCCGACGGGAAAACAATATCATAGGTGGTGCCGCCGCCTTTGAGCTTGGCATACATCGACTCGTTGGTATCAAACTGGGTGTAGTTGACCCGAATACCGGTCAGCTTTTCAAACTCCGCATTGACATCCAGAGAGTCGTCGTCTCCGTTCGAGATATATTCACCCCAGTTGTAGACGTTGATGGTGACATCCTTGCCCGCCAGCTGGGAGTAATACTCCATGTCGTATTCAGTTTCCCCGTCTGCAAATCCGGTCACAGAAAGGGAAGAAAGCAGAAGGGATGCAGTCAGCGCAAGGCCTGCTGCTTTGCTCCAGAGGTTGTGTTTCATCTAACGGTCACCTCCCTGTTTTCTGCGCCCGGTCTTTTCCACGCGGCTGCCTGCCAGATTGTAGACCAGCAGCACCAGCAGCACCACTGCAAACATAATGGTGGACAGAGCGTTAATCTTCGGGCTGACTCTGCGTCGGGTCATACTGTAGATTGCAACCGGCAGGGTCTGAATCGAGGCGCCGCTGACAAAGTAGGAGATGACAAAGTCATCCATCGAGTAGGTCAGCGCCATCAAAAAGCCGGAAACGATGCCCGGCATGATTTCCGGAATGACCACCTTGGTAAATGCGGTAAAGGAATTGCAGCCCAAATCCAGCGCCGCATCATAGGTGTTGCGGTCCATCTGCTTGAGCTTCGGCAGGACGTTCAAAATGACATACGGCACGTTGAAGGTGATGTGCGCCACGATGAGCGTCTGCATACCAAATTCCATCTTCAGATAGATGAACAGCAGCATCAGCGCAACGCCGGTGATGATTTCCGGGTTGATCAGCGGCAGATAGGTAAAGGTCATTACAATGGACTTGAGCTTCTTGTTCATCTTGCTCAGGCCAATCGCAGCCAATGTACCCAGAATCGTCGCGATAATCGAGGAGATGATTGCGACCACCATCATCACCACAAACGACTGTATAATGACCCGGTCGTGGAACAGCTCCTGATACCAGCGCAGGGTGAAGCCAGTCCAAGTGTTTCGGCTCTTGCTGTCATTGAACGAAAAGATAATTAACACGGCAATCGGTGCATACAAAAACACCATGACCAGCCAAACATACAGAGAGGAAAACCATTTGCTCTTTCTCATAAGATCCTGCCCTCCATTTCTTCGTCATCAAAGTTGCTCATGATACTCATGCACAGCAGGACAACGACCATCAGCACCAGCGAGATTGCCGAGCCGAGGTTTGGATTGTAGGAGTTGCCCAGGAACTGCAGCTCGATGATGTCACCAATCAGCTGGTTGGTTCCGCCGCCGAGCATCTTGGAAATGATGAATGTGGAAATTGCCGGAACAAACACCATGGTGATTCCGGTGCTGACGCCGGGAAGGCTCAGCGGAATGACGACCTTTGCCATAACTTGAAGTGGGCTTCCGCCTAGGTCCTGTGCCGCCTCGATGACATCGTTGCCGATTTTGCACATGGTTGTGTACAGCGGCAGAATCATGAAGGGGATGTAGTTGTAGACCATGCCCAGAATGACTGCGCCCTGCGTGTTAATCATCTGCAAAGGCCCGATGCCGAACAGGCTCAGAAACTTATTGATTAGACCATTGTTTTCCAAAATGGTCATCCATGCGTAGGTTCGCAGCAGGAAGTTCATCCACATCGGCAGCATCACCATAATAGACAGTGTCTGCTTTTGAAAGCCCTGCTTGCGGGAGAGGATATAAGCCAGCGGATAGGCGATTACTACGCACAGCGCGGTCGCAATCGCCGCTAATTTAATCGAACGCAGCAGGACGCTCATGTGCTCGCCGCCGCGGGCGATATTTTCTAGGGTAAACTGACCCTGTGCGTTGGTGAGGGCAAAGTAGGCTACCATTCCCAAAGGGATGATGATGAAGGTCACCATCCATCCGATATACGGAATCGACGGCAGCACACCCCACGAGCTCTTGTTCTTTTTGACCGAGGTGCCTTTCATCTGCCTACACCTCCATCTTCTTCATGATATGAATGTCCTCCGGACGAACATTCATACCGATATGAGCGCCGACCTCCTGGCTCTGGGTGGAGTGAATCAGCCACTGATAGCCATGTGCATCCACGCTCATCTCATAGTGAACACCCTTAAAGATGACCGACTCAACCTCACCGCTGATTGGGGAGGTTTCGTAATCGCCCACAATGATGTCCTCCGGACGGATGACAACATCGACACGCTCGTTTTCTGCGAAGCCCTTGTCGACGCATTTAAAGGCCTGACCGGCAAATTCCACCTCAAAGTCCTCATACATAACGCCATCGATGATATTGCTCTCACCGATGAAGTCTGCAACGAAGGCGTTCTTCGGCTCGTTGTAGATATCCTGCGGAGTGCCAATCTGCTGAATCTCGCCGTCCTTCATAACAACAACCCGGTCGGACATGGTCAGCGCCTCTTCCTGGTCATGGGTAACATAAATAAAGGTGATTTTCAGCGACTTCTGGATTCGCATCAGCTCGGTCTGCATTTCCTTTCGCAGCTTCAGGTCGAGCGCTCCCAACGGCTCGTCCAGCAGCAGAACCTTCGGCTCGTTGACCAGCGCTCTTGCGATTGCAACACGCTGCTGCTGACCACCGGAAAGCTGGTTGATATTTCTGTTTTCAAAACCGACCAGACCCACCAGCTTGAGCATTTCCTTGACCTTCTGGGCAATCACCTTTTTGTCCATTTTTTTGATGTTGAGTCCAAACGCAACATTGTCGAAAACGTTCAGATGCGGAAACAGCGCATAGCGCTGGAATACCGTGTTGACGTTTCTCTTGTACGGTGGAACACCGTTGATCTTTTTGCCGTCGAAGTAGATATCGCCGGCGGTCGGTTCAACAAAACCTCCGATAATTCTCAGAGTTGTTGTCTTGCCACAACCGGATGGACCCAGGAAGGTCACAAACTCCTCATCGTGGATGTCCAGGTTGATTCCCTTGAGAATCCTCTGACCGTCAAATTCCACGACGATGTCCTTGAGGCTGATCAAAATGTTGTCTTTCATTTGCTCTGCATCCCCCTTTGCGGATTTCAGTTTAACACAGGCCCCGCCGTTCCTTTCCACAGACCGGCTTATCCTCTGTTAGACCCACAGTGCTGCCGGAGCGTTTCCCGCAAAAGGTTTTTTCACAACTACCTTATTCTTCGCTGTTGTTAACCGCTCCCTCTGCCCTGTGTTATTTTCTTATATTCGTATTTATAAAAAGCACTTCTGCTTTCTACCGGATGAATGGCAAAATCCCCAACAAATCCTGTCTTACACAATCTTTCGGGGATGCCCCTGTCATTCCTCCTGACCGAGACATCCCCTATAATTGTTACATATTGGTTAAAATGCCATATACACTATATCATAAATTGACAGGAAGTCAATCATTTTTCGGTGTTTTTTGGAATAATTCAGTATTTTTCATTATAAACCGTGTTTTTCCCGTATTTATCTGGATAATCTTCCAAAATCCTCTGTTTTTCTCTGCTTTTCTTTTGCGTCATCGTGCCTTTTTTGCAGTTTCCTTTTCCCTTTCCCTGCTTATATTGCCTTTCCTGTCGTTGTGGCCGCATAGAATTTTCCCTTTTTCTCGATGCAGCACTGTAGCAGAATAAATTTATTTCACAAAATTGAAATTTCCCTCTTGATTTTATCGATTCACTGTGCTATACTGCCATCATCAAGTAAATACAGCAAATTCGCAGATGGGAATCAGTAGCATTTGGAGCTTTCCTCACAGAGAGGCAGTGGTTGGTGGAAACTGCCAGGAAAACCAGACGTCGAAATCATCCCTGAGAAGCAATCTGAATGATAGTAGGTGCGCCGGAGTCAAGCCCCGTTATCGGTGAGTTGTATTGTTGGATACAAATGAGTGCCGGATTCTGTCCGGAAGCAAGGTGGTACCGCGGTTTATTATATCGTCCTTCTGAAAAAGAAGGGCGATTTTTTTATTTTGATGAAAAGCTGACCGGTTCCGCGCCAACACACGGCAATTCGGCAGCCTGTTTAACAGGAGGTATTTGTAATGAAACTGAGTCGAAACAAAATGCTGTTGGTGAGCTTTATGCTGTTCTCCCTGTTCTTTGGTGCAGGAAACCTGATTTTCCCGCCCTTCCTTGGACAGAGTGCCGGAGACCAGACCCCCTTTGCCCTGCTGGGATTTTTAATCACCGCTGTGGTTCTCCCGGTTCTCGGCGTTCTGGTCGTTGCCCGGTTCGACGGTCTGGAGCGTCTGGCCAGTCGGGTCAACCGGAAGTTTGCTTTGGTGTTCACCATCCTCATCTATCTTTCCATCGGCCCCGGTCTTGGCATCCCCCGCGCGGCCTCCGTTCCGTTTGAAATGGCAATCTCTCCCTATCTGCCGAGCGAGTCCTCCTTCCGCCTGTATATGCTGGGGTATTCCTTCCTGTTCTTTCTGGTGGCCGGCTGGCTTGCCCTTGCACCCAATAAGCTGGTAAACCGCATCGGCAAGGTGCTGACCCCAAGCCTGCTGGTTCTTCTGACCTTTTTGTTCTGCACCTTCCTGTTTGCCGGCGAATCGCAGGTCGCTCCCGCTACCGAGGCCTATCAGAGCGGTGCGTTCGTAACCGGATTTTTGGAGGGCTACAACACGATGGATGCCATCGCTGCTCTGAATTTCGGTCTTGTGATTGCCACCACCCTGCGCTCCCTGAATGTGGAGAACAAGAAGGACATCATGCACTACACCCTTCGCGCCAGCATCGCAGCCGGAACCATCCTCTCGCTGATTTACTGCGGCCTTTCCTATATGGGAATGAAGAGCTCCGCTGTCTACGAGCTGCATGACAACGGTGCATGGACGCTGCGCTGCATCGTTCAGCAGCTGTTTGGAAACACCGGCGCCGTCCTGCTGGCAGCCATCTTCACCCTTGCCTGTCTGACCACCTGTGTCGGACTCATCACCTCGATTTCCCAGTACTTCTCCACCCTGACCAAGCGTCTCCAGTATCGCCACTGGGTTCTGCTCATCGTTGCCTTCTCCTTTGCAGTCTGCAATCAGGGCCTTGGCACCATTCTGAGCATCTCGGTTCCGGTGCTCAACGCAATCTATCCGACTGCCATCGTCCTCATCCTGCTGGGTCTGTGCGACAGATGGCTGCACGACAACCCGTATGTCTATCCCTGCACGGTCGGTGCGGTCAGCGTTGTCAGCGTCGTGTATGCGCTGGACAATGTCCTGCCTCTGGGTGCGGTCAGCCGCCTGTTCCATTATCTTCCGTTCTATTCCTCCGGAATGGGCTGGGTCACCGTTGCGGTAGTCATGACCGCAGTGTCAGTGGTTCTTCCCAAGCTCCCGCTTCCTCGCTTTGCGGTAAAGGAATCCTGACCAGCCCTTTCTGCCAAAACAGCCGGAACCCTGTGTCGAGGGTTCCGGCTGTTTGTTATCTGCCCTGCTTCGGGCTCCATTTTTTCGCATTGGATTTTGCGGATAATTTGGGTGCTGGGGTCGATTCTTCCTTAAAGTACATATACAGCTGGCAAGGAATCATACCGTTATAGAGCTTGCGGCGCTTGTCCGCCACCCGTCCAAACGATTTTTCAAATTCCATATCCGGGCTGATGATATAATAGCGGTGCGGATAGCCCTGATGAAAGACCTCTCCCATCGTCTGGTAAATATCCTGCGCAGTTTTCAAATCGAGCAGACGCTCGCCATACGGCGGGTTGCAGATGACGACACCCTTTTCCTTCGGGATAAAAAAGTCCTTGACATCCCGCTGGACAATCTCGATGCGGGCTCCGACCCCTGCCTGTTTGGCATTGTACTGAGCCAGCTCCACCGCCTCCGGGTCAATATCGCTGCCGTAGGCGCGGAAAGGAGCATCCCTTTTAATCAAATCGAATGCACGCTGGCGCTCCTGCTGCCATTCGGTCTGCGGTAGCCAATCCCATTGTTCTGCCGCAAATCTCCGGCGCAGTCCCGGTGCGATTCTCAGCGCGTGCATCGCGCCCTCAATCAGCATGGTTCCCGAGCCGCAGAACGGGTCATACAGCTGGGAGTCCGGATAGAGGTGTGCCAAGTCGATGATGCCGGCTGCCAGCGTCTCCTTGATTGGAGCCAGCACCGCATTCTTTCGGTAGCCTCTCTTGTGCAGGCCGACCCCTGTGGTGTCCAGCGTAATCATGACATTGTCATGGTTGATGCCGAATTCCACCGCATAGGTTGTGCCGGTCTCCTCAAACCAGCTGAGATTGTAGACCTCCTGCAAGCGGGTGACGATTGCCTTTTTGATGATGGACTGACAATCCGAGATGCTGAACAGCTGGGACTTGAGCGACCAGCCGCCCTTGACCGGAAATGCGTCCTTTTTCCCGATGTAATCTTCAAACGGGATTTTGCGAACGCCCTGGAACAGCTCCTCAAAGCTGCGCGCCTCAAACCGACCGAGCACCAGCTGGACACGCTCTGCGGTGCGCAGGCAGATATTGGCTCGGGCAATCATATTTTCTTCCCCTTCAAAGGTGATTCTGCCGTCGGTTACTTCCAGATTTTCGCCGCCCATCCTGCGGATTTCGGACGCCAATACACTTTCCAGACCAAAATGGCAGGGTGTTGATAATACTACTTTCACAAAGACTCTCCTTCTTTTCTTAACCCGCAGCACAGGGCGGACCGTGTCAGATGATGTGTGGAAAACATTATGAATAATCATATCAACTTTATCTCCCAAATGCAAGAGTGTGTTTGATTTCCAGATACTTATTGATAACATCGACCGAGAGCCGCTCGGGGGTGGTGCGCAG
>URFD01000077.1 GCA_900547015.1 uncultured Oscillospiraceae bacterium
CAACCTGCACGTCTGTCAGGTAAAGTCGGCTTAATACCCCGGGAGTCACTTCCCCCTCCACTCCCCGTCCCAACATATCCCGCAACAAGCGGAAATCGGAACCATTCAATCTTCCGCTAATAGAAATCTCGGTTAATTGATATTTCTGTCGTTCGCTAATCACCTCCGACAACGTTCCCGGCTCCGAAACATATATCGCATTGTCCGTAATAAATTTCACCTCACTCGTGTATATCTCTCCCACAGCATTGGCGGCATAAGCCCGGACCACGTAGGATGTAGACAAATTCAAATCTGTCAACCGAGCCCTAAAAACGCCCTTTTCTCCCGACTCTGCAGCAACAAACAACTCTTCCGCAGAGGTCTCCTCCCGGTATTTGAATCCCAGAAAAGAAAGAGCCTCGCCTCCATTCTCGACTAACACGCACTGCACGACTGCCGTCGTGGGTCCTTTATTAATCAAAACCATCTCTCCCAGCACGGGCTCCGTGTTCGGGGATGTACGAAAACGCAACATTCCCGTCCGTACCACACTACCTCCATTAGAAACTTCCAAGTAATAACCATACTCCGTTCCCGCCTTCAACCCCTCCAATGTAACCTCCGCACCCTCCTCCGTCCGGGTTGCTGCAACCTGTATCATCTCCTCCGGCGAACTTCCATACACGAAATAACAATCCCGTACCGTTCCCTCCCCGTTCAGTACTATTTTCCCGGATAAACAGGCCTCATTCCGGGTAATTCCGGTAGCCTCATGCAAAGTCAGTGTCGGGGGTAAGACCGTGGGGTCCGTCTCGTTCGAACAAGCCGTTCCCACCACCACACAGCAAATAATATAGAAATAAAACTTAGAATGACCCCTCGCCCTTTTGCAGGCGATGAGAATAGAAAGGATTTGAGCACATGAGAATTGTGACATCCAAGCAAATGAAACAAATCGAGCAGAATTCCATCCAGTACCAGATGAGCTTTCTGCGCCTGATGGAGAATGCCGGCTGTGCCGCTGCGCGCTTGATTGCGGACACTCTCCACGATGTCAACGGGTTAAACTTCGTCGTGTTCTGCGGCAAAGGCAACAACGGCGGAGACGGCTTTGTGGTTGCCCGCAAGCTCCACGAGCTGGGTGCAAATGCCGCTGTCGTTTTGACCGACGGCGAGCCCAAAACGGACGATGCCACACGGATGCTGGAGATTGTCCGGTCGATGGAGCTGCCTGTCTTTTCCTTTGAGGAAGAGCCGGAAATGGTCAACACCCTGATGGACAAGGTGGATGTCATTGTGGATGCCATCTTCGGAAGCGGCTTTCATGGGGAAATCGATATTCGCCGCCGCCAAATCACCTCGATGATTAACTCTGCGATTGCCGCAGTCTTTTCGCTCGACATCCCAAGCGGCATCAACTGCGATACCGGAGAGGCCGCCGAGGATGCGGTCAATGCGGATTTCACGATTGCCTTCGACAGCTTTAAGCCCGCACATCTGCTGCCCAAATATCTGCCGCAGCTCGGTCAGGTTTCTCTGGCCGGTATCGGCATCGACCCTCTGGCCTATGAGGGTATCGAACAGAACCACTTTGTCGCTGACGAGGATTGGGTTTACTCCCGCATCCCACAGCGCAGCCCGGACGCACACAAGACCTCTACCGGACGCCTGCTCAATATTGCCGGTGGCATCGGCTGCACCGGCGCAGCTGTTCTTTCCTCCACTGCCGCTTTGCGCAGCGGAGCCGGTTATGTTGTGACTGCCGTTCCACAGGCCATCTATCCCCTCGTTGCGCCCAGCCTGATTCAGTCCCCCTTCTGCTTTGTTGAAACAGCCGCCGATGTTTCCAGCGCGCTCAACGGAGCATCTGCCGTTGCCATTGGTTGTGGTATGGGCACCGGTCAGCGTCAGCGCGGCATCTTGGAGGAGGTGCTGTATCTTGCCAAATGCCCGGTCATCATCGATGCAGATGGCATAAACAATCTGGCGATGGACATATCCATAGTATCGGATGCAAAATGCCCTGTTGTCCTGACCCCGCACTTTGGAGAGATGGCAAAGATTTGCCGGACCACCGTTCAGGAGATTCAAAAGGCTCCTCTGCTCTGCGCGCAGGAGCTGGCCGCCCAGCTGAAGGCGACCATCGTTCTCAAGGGAGCGCACACCATCGTTGCTTCTCCGGACGGACGCACCTTCCTCAACCAGACCGGCAACCCCGGACTTGCCAAAGCAGGAAGCGGCGATATCCTGACCGGCATCCTCTCCTCGTTGATTTCTCAGGGAATGTCTGCCTTTGATGCCGCTGTCTGTGCTGTCTATCTGCATGGTGCTGCCGCCGACCGCTGCGTCGAGCGGATGTCCGAATATTTCATGCAGCCTGATGACATCCTCATCGACCTTGGTCGTCTGTTCAAGGAGCATATCCGCTGAGTTTTTTTACCCTACATTTTTGATGATGGGACATTTTTGCATCCGCTCTGATTTTTCTTTCAGGAGGCGGTATTATGCCAAAAATGTCCCATTTTCTTTCCAAAAAAGGAATCGGTGTCCTGCTCCTGATTCTGGCAATCGTTGCAGGCGCCCTCGCTCTGTCCCACTTTTCCCTAAACAAAGCAGACAGCCGACCGGAGCAGCAGCTGTCCCGACTGGCTGCCAATCTGTCCGGCGGGTTCAAGGCCCAGCTGGAAATCAGCTGCGACGGCTTCTCTGCCAATGCTGATTTCCAGCAGCAGTATCTGGGAGACTGTCAGTTTCGTTTTACCTCTCCTCCCTCTCTGGACGGATTTGTGCTGACCGTGCGCGAAGGTCAAGCCGAGCTTTCCTATCGGGGATTGGCCTCCACCCAAAATACCGACCAGTTCTTTTCCTCCTCCGGAGCAGGGCTGTTTTTGGAGGCGCTTCAAGGGCTCAGCAATCCCCAAGGTCTACAATGCGAGCAGGCGGACGGTCAGCTTCTCCTGTCTCTGCCCTCCGGCGAAAACGAGAATCGATTGTTAGCTGTGGTCGATGCCGAGAGCGGTACTCCGGTTTCGGTCGAATTTCCGCAGGAGGGCTGTGTCATCCGGCTGAACGAGGTGACCTTCTCCTGTGCCCAGTAACAAAGGTGGTTCCTTTTTCAAGGAACCACCTTTTGTTTTTCCGAATAGAATACAACAGCATCGCTCCCGTCCGAGCTGCTGAATCTATTCTTCTGCAAAGGAGTTTCAACTATGTCAACAGAAGCCATTACCAGCCTTTCCCAGCTGACCGTCGGACAAAGCGGACAGGTCACCGAGCTGCACCTCGGCGGTGAGATGCGCCGCCGTTTGCAGGACCTCGGCGTGATTGAAGGGACCCGCATCCGCTGTCTGCAACGAAGCATCTTCGGCGACCCCTGTGCCTACCTGATTCGCGGTGCGGTGATTGCCCTGCGAAATCACGACTCCCGACAGATTTTCGTCCGCACTCTGCCGCTTTCCCACTCCGGGCAATCGAGGTGAGGCTGATGGGACTGACTGTCGATTCTACTGGATACGCTGTCCAAAACCCGGTCGGCGCGCCCTTTCTCCAAAAGCTGCACGAGGATGATTTGGTCATCGCCCTTGCCGGAAATCCCAATGTTGGGAAAAGCACCATCTTCAATGCACTGACCGGCCTGCACCAGCACACCGGAAACTGGCCCGGCAAAACCGTGGTCAACGCCTGCGGACTCTGTGAGCGTCAGGGACAGGGATACCTTCTGGTTGACCTGCCCGGCACCTATTCCATCATGGCACATTCCCCCGAGGAGGCCACCGCGCGGGACTTTCTCTGCTTTGGGAAAAGCGATGCCGCAGTTGTCGTCTGCGATGCCACCTGTCTGGAACGAAACCTCAACCTCGTCCTTCAGGTCATGCAGATTACCTCCAAAACGGTGCTGTGTTTAAACCTCATGGATGAGGCAAAGAAAAAGCAGATTTCCATCGACACCGCTCTGCTCGCTCAAAAGCTGGGCATCCCGGTTGTCTGCACCACCGCACGGGAGGAAACGGGACTGGATGAGCTTCTTGCTGCCGTCCGTTTGGCAGCGCAAAATCCTACTGTTCTACCCGACCCCGTTGCCCTGCCTGCGGACATCGAGCAGGCGCTGCCGCCTTTGTGTCAGGAGCTGGAAAAGCTGGTTTCACCGGCTCTGTCGCCGCGATGGGTTGCCCTTCGTCTGCTCTGTCCGGATGACGGAATCCTCGATGGCCTTCGGGATTTTCTGGGTCGGGACCTGCTGGACATTCCCGAAATCGCAGCCGCTGCCCAAAGCACTTGGCAGCTTCTGCAACAGCAGCACTACACCAGACAATCCCTTCGAGATTGTCTGGTTCGCTCTCTGGTTCACCGAGCAGAACAGCTGTGTGCCGCCTGTGTCTTTTCCGCCCCAAGTCCCTGCGCTCCGCGCCAGCTGGACCAAAGGCTTGACCGGATTTTTCTCAGCCCCAAAAGCGGAATCCCGATTATGATTCTGCTGCTGTTTTTCATCTTCTGGCTGACCATCACCGGAGCTAACTACCCTTCCTCGCTGCTGGCAGATGGGCTGTTTTGGATTCAGGAACGGCTCAGTGACCTGTTTTTCCTCCTGCACGCACCCGACTGGCTGCACGGAGCTTTGGTACTTGGGGTCTACCGTGTTCTTGCGTGGGTCATTTCGGTCATGCTGCCCCCGATGGCAATCTTCTTTCCACTCTTCACCCTGCTGGAGGATTTCGGATATCTGCCCCGCGTCGCCTTCAATCTGGACCATTGTTTCCAAAAGGCGAATGCCTGCGGCAAACAGGCTCTGACCATGTGCATGGGATTTGGGTGCAACGCTGCCGGTGTTGTGGGCTGCCGCATCATCGACTCCCCACGAGAGCGTCTGATTGCCATTCTGACCAATTCGCTGGTTCCCTGCAACGGACGCTTTCCCTCTCTGATTGCCCTGATTTCCATGTTCTTTGTGCTGGGGCAAAGCTCCCTGCTGTCCGCCCTCATCCTAACCGGAGTGATTCTTCTGTCGGTGGCCATGACCTTTCTCTCCTCCCGAGTTCTGTCCCGCACCATTTTAAAGGGTCAGCCCTCCTCCTTCGCGCTGGAGCTTCCGCCTTATCGCCGACCGCAGATTGGCAAGGTAATCGTCCGCTCCATCTTTGACCGAACCCTGTTCGTGCTGGGACGGGCAGCCGCTGTCGCCGCTCCCGCCGGGCTGTTCATCTGGCTGCTCGCGAATTTTTCTCTGGGCGGCCAAAGCATCCTGAGCCATCTTTCGTCCCTACTGGACCCCTTTGCCCGATGGTTCGGCATCGACGGTGTCATCCTGCTGGCATTCCTGTTGGGCTTTCCGGCAAACGAAATCGTCTTTCCTCTCATTGTGATGGGCTACCTGCAAAGCGGTGTCCTTGCCGAAACTGGCACCCTCCCGGAACTGCACGAGCTGCTGGTGTCAAACGGCTGGACGGTCTGGACAGCAGTTTCCACCATGATTCTCTGCCTGTTCCACTGGCCCTGCTCCACCACCTGCCTGACCATCCGCAAGGAAACCGGAAGCCTGCGCTGGACTGCTCTGTCCATCCTGCTCCCCACCGTCATCGGATTTTCGCTCTGCCTGATTCTAAATCTTCTGGTTTGTGCGTTGACCCAATTGGGCTAAGACCCTTCCGCATACCAAAAAGCTCCCTATGCCCCGAGGATATCAGGACATAGGGAGCTTGCTTTTTTATTCTTCTTTCAGATAATGTTCAAACCAATCGGTGATTTCCTTGAGTCTGCGGATGCGGTGCTTCGGCTTGCCCGAACGGGAAAGCTCGTGGTTCTCACCGTGGAACAGACAGATTCTCGACTCGACGCCGTGGAGCTTCAGTGCGGAGAACATCTGGTAAGCCTCCACCATCCAGCAGCGATAGTCCTCGTCCGAGTGGATAAACAGGGTTGGGGTGGTGCATTTGTCCGCATATTTCAGTGGAGAATGCCACCATGCTTGGTCTACATTTTCCCATGCGTTGCCGCCGGACTGGTCCATTCCGAAATATGGCCCGATGTCGGAGGTACCCTCCATCGAAATCCAGTTGGAAATCGAACGCTGTGATGCCGCTGCCGCAAAGCGATTGGTATGTCCGATGATCCAGTTGGTCATGAATCCGCCGTAGCTGCCGCCGGTAACGCCAACCCGGCTTGTGTCGATTTGAGGATAGGTCCACAGAACCAAATCGGTAAACTGCATAATATCCTCATAGTCCTCCTGTCCATAGTGTCCGCGAATATCTGCGAACTCGTTACCTCTGCCGTCGCCGCCGCGCGGATTGCAGAAGAAAACAAAATATCCCAAGCTTGCCCAGTACTGCATCTCGTGGAAGAAGCAGGTTCCGTAGACCGTTTTCGGTCCGCCGTGAATATCCAGAATAGCAGGATAGCTCTGATCCGGGCAGTAGTCCACCGGCTCCAGTACCCAGCCGTCGATTTCGACTCCATCCTTGTTGGTGAAGCAGAGCATCTTTGGTGTTACGACTGCCTTATCCTTCAGGACAGGGGTGTTAATCTGGCTGATCTGAACCTCTGTTCCATCCTTGAGGCAATACAGCTCCTGGAGCTTGTTTCCGCGCATTGCCACATAAACCAGAACCTCTCCCTTGCGGTCGAAGCAGTCTACCGAGCCTTCCTCCGCAGTCAGGCTGACCACGCTGCCGTCCAAGCTGACATGGTTGATTTTGGAGCAATTGCGCTCGGTGGTCAAATAGGTCACACCGGTCTCGTCCGGAAGGAAGGCCTTGCCTCCGCCATAGCGGCAGTCGGAGCCGACACTGCTGTACCAAGTGCGGTCCGGGTCCAGAATCAGCTCGAGGCTCTGCGACTCTCTGTTATAGTGATAGAGGGCAGAGTTTTCGTTGATGCCGTAGTTTTTATTTTCATTGGCGGTCACAACGATGGTATCGCCTGCATAGCCCGCTCTGCTGAGATCCCAGCTGCTTACTGGAATCAGCACGGTGCTTTCTTTGGTTTCCAAGTCCACCTCAACCAGCTCCTGCTTGAGGCTCTGAACTCCCTTGAACTCGCTGCCGATATAGAGCAGCTTCTTGTTGTCGTCCGAAAGGGCATAATTTTCGAGCTGATACATCGGGCCGGTCAATGGCTCGAACCGGTTGGTGCAGTTGTGGTACAGATAGAGTCTGTCCCGCTTGCCGTTGGTCACGCCAACGCCGTTGCTCCAGAAGGGCAGCTCATCGCAAACCATGTAGTCCTTTTCCTCTTCCCGGGACTTGAGCAGTTTTGCACGCTCTTCCCGGCTCATGTTGAAAAAGTCCTCCGGCAGCTGGTTGTCATACTCTGCCGAAATCAGGTAGGTGTCCTCTCCCAGCTTTTTGATTGCTCCCACCGGCGCCGGAATGGTCATCACCTTTCTGGCTTCGCCGCCGCACAGGGAGATGGAAAAATAATCGGTGCTGTATGCGTCCACTGGTTCCTTTTTGCTCTCTCGTTTGGATGCAAACAGAATGGAATGATCATCCAGCCAAAGATAGGAACGCTCATCCTTGCCCGCAGTCAGCGGACGGCACTCGCCGCTCGACAGGTCTGCTGTCCAGATGCCTGCTTGGTATCCGTCCTTTTCCTCGTTGCTCTTGCTGACAACAAACGCTGCGTGCTGGGCATCCGGGCTCAGCTGAAGGTTGGAAAGAAAGTGAAACCGCAAAAATTCATCCAATTGAATCCGTTCCATAAATCATCTACGCTCCTTTATTGTTATAATTCTGTCTGTGAATCCGCAATGCAGGAAAGCCTCCTT
>URFD01000078.1 GCA_900547015.1 uncultured Oscillospiraceae bacterium
TTACCATTCGATTTCCTGACCGCAGGAGGTCAGCTGTACCACCCGATTTCCGAGTGTGTCGGCAGCCCGTTTGCAAACGGAAAAATCTCCCCAAAAGTGGATGGGCACGATTCGCTCAACCGAAACCTGCTCTGCCAGACAGCACACACCGCGCAGCATATCCTGATTTAATCTCGGGTCAACCGGCACAAAGGCAAGGTCGATGCTGCGGTTTCCCACAGCCTGCTTGAGTTTCTCCATCTGCTGCTGATAGCGGCAAGCCTGGTCGCGGTTAAATTCCTCTTCTTCGCCCTCCCAGTGCCACCAGTTTAAATCCCCGGCATGATAAATCAGCCTGCCGTCGATTTCCACCAGATATGCCACCCCGATATCGGTCGATTCAAAGGTCGTGATGCGGCAGTCGGGCAGCTCCACCGTCTCATTTGGAGCAACAAAGACCGCCTTGTCGGTCAGCTCGTCCAGCTCCTCCGGCAAAACCATCCGAAAATGCTTGAGCTTTCCACCGAGCTCAAACAGCTTGGTGGAAAAGTGGTCCTCATGCTCGTGCGAAACGAACGCCAGCACATCCTCGTCCTTGATTTCCTGCGGATTGACCACTCCCTGCGCCAGCCCTTTGCCGCTTTCCCAGTTGAGCATCTCCCCAAACAGGTCAAACAGCAGCAGGTGGCTCTGTGTTTTGACCGCCACCCCGCTGTGATTTAAAAACCAACACCGCATCCTGATGCCTCCCTGCTCTTTTTCTCACAAAAAAGGACCGCAAACTGCGGCCCTTTCGGTTTCGGATTAGATGATTTCCTCGTGGTCTTCCAGTTCCTCATCGGACTCCTCCGGCTCTTCTACAGGCTCTTCGTCCTGCTCTGCCGCTTCTTTGTCCTCATTCTGGAAACAGGATTCGTCTATCTCCTGCTGCACCTGAGCTGCTTCCTCTGCGTTCAGCTGCTCTTCCTGCTTTTCTGCCTGCTCCGGCTGCTCAGCAGATTCTTCCGATTCTGCCGGTTCCTCCGGATGTTCTGCCGGCTCTTCCGATTTTGCCGCTTCTTCATGCTCATGGCATCCGCATGGGCAGGTGGTATAATCCTCGTCCTCTTCGTTTCTGCGGTCGTGGATAATCTTTGCACAAACAGCAGCTGCACCTGCGGCAACTGCACCTACAACGGCTAAAATTGCTACTTTTTTCATGGTAAGGACTCCTTTCGAATCAAGTCTTGTCTTTTGTTTTTCCCACTTTTGCCGTCGGAAATACCAAATAGGGCCGCGGCAAAGTCTCAAATGATGGTCTTTTGATGTTATTTCATATATACCATAAAATGAAACATTTGTCACTAGAAAAATGGTGAACAAATTAATAATTTTCCGCAGGCGTCCCTCTGATTTTATTTGATTCTGCCCCATTCCCGTCTGCATGGGGTCTGGTAAAACAGCCTCTTGTGCGCTATAATATTGATATTTCCACGTACCCTATCTTTTGACCAGGAAAGGAGTTTTTCCTATGAACATCTTGATTATCGGCTGCGGCAAGGTCGGGTCCCGTCTTGCTGACACCCTCTGCCAGCTCGGGCACGACGTCTCCATCATCTCCACCCGCCGAGAGAGCTTTGACCTGCTATCGGACGATTTTTCCGGATTCACCATTCAGGGTGTTCCCATCGATTTGGACATTCTCCGACAGGCAGGCATCGAGGGCTGTGATGCCGTTGCCGCCGTCACCGAGGACGACAACACCAACATCATGGTCTGCCAGATTGCACGGGAAATCTTCAATGTTCCCAAAATCATCGCCCGCATCTTCGACCCGCTGCGGGAGGACATCTTCTCCCGCTTCGACATCCAATCGGTCTGCCCGACCAATATCACCGTTTCCTCGGTTTATGCCATGCTGACCAACCGCACCCAGACCCGCCACCTCACCGTCGGCAACGAGGTCATGTCCGTCTCCACCACCAAAGTTCCACCCGAACTGGTCGGCATGACGATTGCAGATGCGGCCCGTTCGCTCCAACCGGAATCGCTGATTGCGGTGGTGGACAACACCGGAGAAATCATCATGGTGGTGGATGTCCTGCTCAAGTCGGACAACCACTATACCCTGTGCGAGCACGATAAACTTTTGATTGCGACGGACATCCGCTAGTCTGCCCAGAAAGGAACTGCGCTATGAATATCATTGTGATCGGCGGCGGCAAGGTCGGCTTCTATCTCTGCAAGACCCTCATCGAGCATGGCCACCAGCCGCTTATCATCGAAAAAAACAAACAGACCTGTGAGTATCTCTCTAACCAGCTGGACATCTCCGCCATCAATGCGGACGGCTCCACCATCGAGGCGCTGACCAGTGCCAATGCCTCCAAGGCAGATTCTGTGATTGCCGTCACCGGCCAGGACCAGGACAACCTGATTTCCTGCCAGCTGGCAAAAAAGATTTTCCATGTTCCCAAAACCGTCGCTAGGGTCAACAATCCCAAAAATGCCGAGGTCATGAAAAAGCTCGGTGTCGATATTCCCATCTCCAGCACCGACAACATCGCGCGGCTGCTCGAGCGTGAGGTCGATACCGCCCGCATCAAATCCCTGCTTTCCCTCAACCGCGGCGAGGCCTCGCTGTGCGAGCTGATGATTCCGGACAACTATGTTCTGAGCGGGAAGCGGCTGTTCGAGCTGGATATTCCCGAGGATGCCGTAATCGCCGCCATCTTCCGTCAGGACAAGCTGATTATTCCCCGCGGCAACGCGCAAATCATCAGCGGGGACAAGGTGCTGGTCATCGCCAAGGACCGCATCATCCACGAGCTGTCCGCCTCGCTCCAGCTCAAATAGTAGAAAAAAAGCTCGAAGCACTTAGGGTGCTTCGAGCTTTTTGATTGTGAAAACAAATTAGTCCTGACGGGAACGACGGTTAGCGGAACCGCGTTTTACTTCACCGCGGCATTTTTTCAAATCGGACATCTTGTCATCGCTGGTCTGTTTGAACTTATTGAGCATATCTTCAAAGGAGGAACTCTCATTCCGACGAGGATTCCACTCATAGCTGCTGACCTGCTGAGGATTGAACGGGCGCTTATTTTCATAGCGTCTGTTGTTGTTAAAGTTTCTGGAGCCGCCTCTCTGACCTGCGCCGCGACCTGCCGGTCTGTCCTGGTCCTGGCGTGGTTCTCTCGGCATTGCTTTTTTGATGGAAAGGCTGATTTTGCCTTCCTCTGTGATGTTGATGACCTTCACCTTCACGATCTGGTCCTGTTTGAGGTACTGCGAAATGTCCTCAACATAAGCAGTGGACACCTCAGAGATGTGCACCATGCCGGTCTTGCCCTCCGGCAGCTCTACAAAAGCTCCGAATTTGGTGATGCCGGTTACTTTGCCTTCCAGTACGTCTCCAATTTCTAACTGCATAATTCTTACTACGTCCTCCCAATCAATTTGTTCAGCTTGCCTGACTGTCGATATAAATATGCTCATCGGAATAGCCGTAACCATACTGTTCAAAGGCGGCTTTTTCTACCGCTTCTCCCTGGTTGGCCTTCCTTTTTTCCAGCTGGTCCTCCAGCTCCTGGTTTTTCTGCTGCTGTTCCTCGATGCTCTGCTCGAGCTGTCGGAGCTGGTATTCCTTTTCGGAAATTTTGATCTGCGTTCCCACGATTTTAAAGGAGCAGATTCCGACAAACAGCGCCATCGCAAATACCAGCAGATGGTTGTTGTTACGCCGTTTCTTTTTTGTCCTTCGGGTGGGAGCTGCGTGTACGCTGAGCTGTCTTGCCATCGGTCTCCTCCTCCTTAGGTCGTGCGGTTTGAAATCGGCTACTTAAATTATACAACATCATCCGCTTGCGTTTCAAGCCATATTTCCCCTTTTCCACAACTTTTTCCAGAACTTTTTTGGGATCCCGCCGAAACCTCCTCCAAAATCTGCCGAACACCCTCCAAACGGGCTGAAGCAGCAGCCGCAGAGGGAACAATACCACCCGGATACACAGCGCTATCAGCCGCCGAATCAGACTGACCACCGCATCCGCCAGACGAACCATCCACTCGCCCAGCGTCAGGTGCCAGCAGAGCCAGCCCAGCAGCTGCCCGACCAGCAGATATCCCCGAACCGAGCCGCGGTTGCTCTTGAGCACAAACCCAAAGGTCACCGCCGCACAAAACAGAAAATAGAGAAAGTCCTCCAGCGATACCGCCGCAGACCGGTGCTTTGTCTGCAACCGCAGGACCCGCAAAAAATCATAGCCGACGGACAAGCCCGCCCCCAACACCAGAGAGCAGAAAAAGAGCCTGGTCTCTCTGGCTACTGTAATGTCGGTCATCATCTATCGGAACATCCTTGCAAAAAATCCGCCGCGCACCGTCGGCTGATTGGAATAGCTCATCGAATCGATTTCCCCCTCCAAGCTCAACTCCCCCGCCTCGACATCGATTTTATTGATGTGCAGACCACTGCCATGCACCGTCAGCTCGCCCATCTGCGTGTAAATCACCACCGTCTCCTCGTCAAAGCTGTCAATGTCCTCCACCCCGGTCACCGTCAGATTTCCCCGCTCCTCCAAAATCAGGTTGTGTGCGCCCAGATTTCTCTTTTCCTCATTCACCGAACATCGTCCTTTCTGTTTTTGGTTTCCACCTTATCCTATGAACGGTCTGTCCGGCGATAGAACCTCCCGTGTATTTTTCACAAAAAATAAGGAGCCACGCGGCTCCTTATCCTCTGCAATATTCGGTCATGCCGCCCTGTGCGTCCACCAGAATGACCGAGGCTTTCTGTTCGTCCCAGTTCATCTTTTCCAGGGTGACCTCCCAGCCCTTCTCGCCCTGTCGCAGGTCGAAGGTTCGCTTCCCGACGCAGAGATAGCCGTACTCGGTATTCTCCGGCAGAGAAAGCCGCACCGTAGCCAGCGTCTCTCCTTCCTCCACCGTCATTTCCAGCTGTTCCAAGGCTTGCTGTACCATCCCGTCATCCCGCTTCCGCGCCGGATTCAGCGAAAAATCCTTTAACCTCTGTGCATTAAAATAGGTATCGTTCAGGGTGTACTCCGCCGCCTCGACCACCACACATTCCGGCTGGAAGATATTAAAGTAGTAGTCAAAGCCCAAGACATTCTCGTAATTGTGAATGTGGATATATTCCCCCAAGCCGGTCTGAAGGAACTTCACCCCCATCTCGTTGAGATAGCTTCCCTGAAATACCAGCGTTTTTGGCACGCCTGCCGCCTGCTTTTCCGGATTGAGATAGTACCCAAAGCCCCGATGCTGATAGTTCCGCTCGACCTCCTGCTCATACTCCGGTGTCTTGACCTCGATGAGGCAGGTTCGACCGAAGGAAGGCTCGGTCTCATGGATGGGAAACCGGGAGGACAACAGCGTTTCATTGAGCCTTTCCCCGATAATAAAGTCCTCCTTGCGGTTGGGTGTGATGGCGTCAAAGTCCTCCGACAGGGTTTGCAGCATCTGGTTCACCCCGTAAAATGCCCCGAGGTCGTTCCAGTGCCCGGCATTGTACTGCCGATTGAACACCTGCTCACCCTGCTCTCTCTTGTCCCGAAGCAGCTGGGTATTGTCCAGATAGCGCACACCCTTCTCCTCCAACAACGCCTCAAACTCCTGCACCCAGCTGTTGTCATAGTGGATGCCATCCCGCAGCTTGTCCGGATAAATCGCTGCCTTTTCCGGGTCAAGCACAAACAAAAACGGCACCCCTCTTTGCTGGCAGTACTGCTGAATCTGGGCGAGCATCTCGGCAAAATCCTGATGAAACTCTCCCAGCTCGACATTCTCCTTCTGTCTGGAAAAGACATAGCCGTCCTTTCCGTACTCATACAGCGGATGAATCATCTTATGAAAGAGCTTGTCATTGAGCTGGGTATACCCCGAAATCATCTGATCCCGAAATCCGATTCGGTCTTGCACATACTGCTCCAGTTGGGTGGTCAGGTCGGCTCCCTCCGTTGCATTTTCCCCGAAGGGGTTGTTGGTCAGCTGGCGGTTATCGATTTCCGATACCACATTTTCCTCCCACTCAAAGAATACAACCGGCAGCATCAGCAGGAGGAAAAAGAGAACAATCCATACAATCTGTAATTTTTTCATCGTTTTTCCTCCTGTTTAATACTGAAAGTAAAGGAACGGGCTGTAGGTCGAATTGACCATGCACATCACAGCCAAAATTCCAATTCCCATCAGAACCATCTGCTCCAAGCAAAACAGCAACTTGCTGCGGCGAAAACGCTGTGCCAGTGCCTTTGCCCAGCTCTGTCCCAGACAGGTTGCTCCCACTGCTCCAATCAGCATCAGCACCACGATTCTCAAATCAAAGTAATACTGCCAGGTGAAATTGATTTGTCTGTCCTTCACCCAGCCGAACATCAGTCCGAAAAAGCGGGAAATCTCGCTCAGGCTGCCCAACCGGAAAACCTGCCAGTTCAGCAGCACCGCCAGCATGGTCGCCGCCCACTTGAGGACAGCCGGTATCCTGCGATACCATTTCTTTTTCCGAACACACCGCTCGCCCACGATGAGAAGCCCGTTGATGACGCCCCACAAGATATAATTCCATCCGGCGCCGTGCCAGATTCCCGTCACCAGAAATACGAGGAACAGATTGAGCAGGGTGCGCTCTCTGCCCTTTCGGTTTCCTCCAAGCGGAATGTACAGGTATTCCCGAAACCAGCTTCCCAGCGAGATATGCCACCTTCTCCAAAACTCGGTGATGGATTGGGAGAGGTACGGGAAATGGAAATTCTCCTTGAGCTCAATCCCAAACAGAGCAGACAGGCCCAGCGCCAAATCCGAATAGCCCGAAAAGTCATAGTAAATCTGAAGCATATACAGCAGGGCCGCTCCCCACGCACTGGGCTGGTCCATCCCGTTTGCAAAGCTCCGTTGCATCTCTGCCAGCTGTGCTCCAAAAATATCTGCCAGAATCAGCTTCTTCCCAAGTCCGATGAGAATCCGGTCGATGCCCCACAGCATCCTTTTGCTGTCCACCCGACGGGCGTTCCCGTTCGCAAACGGTGCAAAATCCTTCCACTGGGCAATCGGCCCCGAAATCACCTTCGGGAAAAAGCTCAGGTAGAGCGCTGTATCCAGCAGGGTTCCCGGCGCTCTGTCCCGACGGTACAAATCCACAAAATAGGAAACCGCCGAAAAGGTGATAAAGGAGATGCCCAGCGGCGCAACAATACTTTTGGTAGAAATCCCGACAGAAAGCAGCTGATTCAGGCTCGATACCGCAAAATTATAATACTTGCAGTAGAGCAAGGTCAGAGTCACCACCAGCACCGAGCTTAAAACTGCCAGCAGACCTGCCTGCGTTTTCCCCGGAACCTGCACGATGACCCTGCCCAGCAGATAGACCAGCAGGATATATCCGACCAGCCACCCGATTCCGTCCACCGCCGTCCAGCCGTAAAATGCAAGGCTTGCCGCCACCAAAAACAGGTCGGGGAACCGCAACCTTTGCAGCTTTGGAAACATCCTCTGCAAGCCCACCGTCAGCCAATATCCGCTCAAGCAAAGCGGAAAAAACACAAATAAAAAAAGGGAGCTGGTAAAAACCATCTCTCGTTCCTCCTTTGATTCCAAGCTATCCTCCGTCTTGTGCGCGGACAGGACCTGTCTATGATACTATTTTTGCCGCTTGCCGTCAAACTTTTTGTGCAGGTATACCTTTATTTTATTATATTTTTAGAAATCGTGCTAAAGCCTCTCGACAGCCCATCCCAATTC
>URFD01000079.1 GCA_900547015.1 uncultured Oscillospiraceae bacterium
AAATTTTTGTACAGTTTAGTATAATAAATAACAAGGCTGTGAAAACGGCTTTCTGCCTGTTGCCGCAAAGCGAGGGAGGCAGGGAAAATATTCGCATAAAACAGATGAATCTTGAGCGCGGGTGTGCTATAATAAAGATATCCCAAAGGAAGCGAAGATTCAGATGGAATATGAGGTTTTTTTGAGTGCGTCAGATTCCGCTGCTGCTGCGCCGGCACAGAAGAAACCAACCGAAACGAAGCGGCGGGGAAAAGGAGTGAGGGTATGTCTATGGGAAAAATCCTGGTTGCAGATGATGACCAGAACATTGCGGAGCTGTTGAGACTTTATCTGGAAAAAGAAGGATATACCGTTGTGCTGGCAGCGGATGGAGAGCAGGCAATCGAGCGTTTTAATGCGGAAAATCCGGACATTGTGCTGCTGGACATTATGATGCCGAAGCTGGACGGCTGGCAGGTTTGCCGAGATATCCGCAAAAAATCCAACTGTCCGATTATCATGATCACAGCGAAGGGCGAGACCTTTGACAAGGTGCTGGGTCTGGAGCTGGGTGCAGATGACTATGTTGTAAAGCCGTTTGAGGCAAAGGAAATCATCGCGCGCATCAAGGCAGTCATGAGAAGAACCGGCAGAGCCTCCTCGGGCAACGACACCAAAGAGGTTTCCTACGACAAGCTGGTGGTCAACATGACCAAGTACGAGCTGAAGGTAGACGGCAAGGTTGTCGATACACCGCCGAAGGAGCTGGAGCTGCTGTATCATCTGGCAAGCAATCCAAACAGAGTGTACACCAGAGACCAGCTGCTCAACGAGGTATGGGGCTTTGAGTACTATGGAGATTCCAGAACGGTGGATGTTCATGTCAAGCGCCTGCGCGAAAAGCTGGAAGGTGTATCCGACAAGTGGAATCTGAAGACGGTTTGGGGCGTCGGATATAAATTTGAAGTGAAGGAATAGCCTGTTTCAAGCCGCTGTGTATCGCATACAGCGGCTTTTTTGTGCCAAAAAATTGAGGAGGATTGAGGATATGCAGCGCAGTTTGTTTCGGAAATATTTTTCGGTTTGCTGCTCCATCGTGCTGGCGAGCATCGCCGTGCTGGGAACGCTGTTCATGGTGTTTGCGGCGCAGTATTTTAAAGAGGACAAATTCGGAGGGCTGGAAAAGAATGCCGAGTATGCGGCAGAGCTGATTCAGGACCACATCGTTTCGGTGGACGGGCTGTATCAAATCGTGGACTACAAGTCCTCGCTGACCAACTCCTGGGTGCCGATGTCCAAGGCGATGAATGCAGACATCTATCTTGCCAACCTGTCGGGTGAAGTTTTGCTGTGTACCCACCGGACAAATTGCAGCCACAAGGTTTACGGTATTCCGTCGGAGATTATCGACAAGGTCATTGAGGACGAGGCCTTCAGCGAAGTGGGCAAGATGGGAGAAATCTACAAAAGCTCCTACTATACGGTGGGGGTTCCGCTGAGACTGACCGACGGCAGGATTGCCGGCGTGGTCTTTGCTTCGAGCACCGCACAGGGTCTGACCGACTTTATGGGAGAAATCCTGAAGATGTTCCTGCTCAGTGCGCTGGTGATGATGGTTGTGACCTTTGTTCTGGTTTATTTTGTCAGCAACAATCTGGTTCGCCCGCTACAGGAGATGCTCAAGGCGACCGAAGCCTTTGCCAAGGGCGACTTTACCGTGCGGGTTCCGGTGGATGAGCGGGACGAAATCGGGCGGTTGTCGATGGCGTTCAACAACATGGCGGCCAGCCTTGCCCAGCAGGAGACGGTGCGCCGCTCCTTTATCGCCAATGTTTCCCACGAGCTGAAAACGCCGATGACCAGCATCGCGGGATTTGTGGACGGAATCTTGGACGGCACCATTCCGCCCGAGAAGGAACGGCACTATCTGACCATCGTTTCGGATGAGGTCAAGCGGCTGTCCCGTCTGGTGCGCTCGATGCTCAATATTGCCAAGATTGAGGCCGGCGAGATGACCCTCAAGCCGACCGTATTCGATATTAACGAGGTTGTGCTTTCGAGCATCTTTACCTTTGAACAGACCATCGAGACCAAGCAGCTTGATATCCGAGGGCTGGATGCGGGCAAAATCATGGTAGAGGCGGATGAGGATTTAATCCATCAGGTGGTGTACAATCTGTTGGAGAACGCAGTGAAGTTTGTCAATGTGGGCGGCTATGTCGAGGTCAGCTATACGGTGGACCCGAAGCGCACCTATATCAACATCAAGAACTCCGGAGAGGGAATCCCAAAGGATGAGATTTCCAAGGTGTTTGACCGCTTCTACAAGACCGACCGCTCGCGGAGCATCGACAAGACCGGCGTTGGTCTGGGACTGCATATCGTGCGCTCCATCGTGAACCTGCATCAGGGCGAGGTCATCGTTCGCAGCGTAGAGGGCGAGTTCTGTGAATTCAGCTTTTCTGTTGCGACAGCCCCCAAGGCGGCAAAGCAGCTTAGAGCGACCGAGGTCAGAGAAATCTAGGATTGATGCGGAAAATAAGGATGTGAAAAAGGTCGAAAAAAATTCATTATATCAGTAGAAAAAAGTATGAAACAGTTTAAGACTTGTTTCATTTATCTTCATAATTGGAAACTATAATAGAAACCGTAATAAAAATTCGGACGACGACAATCGGTCTGAGGTGAATATAAGCGTATAAGGAGGCTTTTATATGGATGAAAAGAAATATACCGGCGGTTTTGAAAACCCGGAAGAGGGACAGGAAAACCAGCAGGCAGGACAGAATCCGAATGCAGCCGAACATCAGGAAACATCGGGCAGCGGCTGGGTGTTCTCCAATAAAAATGCAGAAAATCAGCAGCAGGAGGAACCGCAAAACGAGGCGTTCTTCCATCGCGAAGCCAATGCCGGCGAGGGCGCAGGCCAGACCGGCCAGCCAAATGAAGAGGGCTGGTACCGCTCCGGACCGCAGCAGCAGAATACCACATCGGGTCAAGCACAGAATACAGGCTACAACAGCCGCTACAGCTACGACCCAAACCAGAACCAGCAGAGCGCACCGCAGGGCAACCCATACGCTGCTTATCAGCAGGCAGGCGACCCAAAGGCAAGCGAAAGCTACAAATGGAATTATGAGGATTATCAGAAGGGCCAGCCAAAGCAGCCCGCTAAAAATAAAAAGGGAAAGAACAAGGGACTGCGTGTTTTTACCATCATCATGTGTGCAATCCTGTGCGCAGGCGTCGTAAGTCTGGCAGGCTACGGAGTGTATGCACTGGTCAACGGACAGGAGCCGACCCAGCAGGAGACAACCGAAGAACAGCCGGAAGGCTCTTCCTCCAATACACAGAACAGCAGCAGTACCCAGCTGACCCTCAACGATAAGCCAAACTCCAATGGCGCTTCCTCGGAGTCGCTGAATCTTTCGGAGGGCGAGCTGACCATCACCCAGAGAGCAGAAAAGGTTCAGCCGTCGGTCGTCGGAATCGTGACCTATATCCAGAGCAACCAGAGCATTTTTGGCGGTGAGCAGGGACAGGGCTCGGGCATCATCCTGAGCAGCGACGGCTATATCGTCACCAACGCTCATGTAATCAGCGGCGCTTCCAGCGTCAAGGTCGTTCTGAACGACAGCAGTGAATACAATGCAACCATCGTGGGCTCGGACGAAAAAACCGATTTGGCTGTTTTGAAAATCGAGGCTGACAACCTGACACCGGCAGAGTTCGGTAATTCCGACCAGCTGCAAATCGGCGAACAGGTCATCGCCATCGGCAATCCGGGTGGACTGGAGCTGGCAGGCAGCGTGACCGTCGGCTATGTTTCCGCTCTGAACCGTCCAATCTCCACCAGCACCGGCAACACCATGGACTGCATCCAGACCGATGCTGCCATCAACCCCGGCAACTCCGGCGGTGCGCTGGTCAACACCTACGGACAGGTCATCGGCATCAACTCCCAGAAAATCGCAGCAACCGAATTTGAAGGAATCGGCTTTGCCATCTCCATCAACGAGGCACAGCCAATCATCAACGACCTGATCGAGCACGGCTATGTGACCGGACGGGTTAAAATCGGCATTACCATGCAGATCATCGACCAGATGAGCGCACAGATGTACGGCTATCAGCCGGGTGTCGGCGTCGTTTCGGTCGAGGCAAATTCTCCGGCAGCCAAGGCAGGCTTAGTTCCCGGCGATATCATCACTGAAATTGACGGCGAGAGCGTCCTGTCCAGCGAGAAACTCAATCAGATTTTGGAGAAACATAAACCAGGCGATGAAATTACTCTGACCGTATTCCGTCAGCGCTCTCAAAGCTACGGAAAGGACCAGGAGCTGACCATGAAGCTGGAGCTGGGCGAGGCCGGCGCACCGACCGATACCTCCTCCTCCACACAGCAGCAGACTCCTTCCACCAATAACGGCTCCAATCGGAAAAACAACAACTAAACCGACCGGAAGGCTGTCGGAGAATCTCCGGCAGCTGCAAAAGGACACCTGACCTCTCTGGAAAGGGACGGCTCGGGTGTCCCTTTTTGCTCTGGAGTTGTCAAAAATTTGACGCTCTGCGGGACAAAATCTGTACAATCTTGGGAAATGTTGGAGTAAAGGCCGGAAAATGATTGCTTTTCGCCAGCGTGTAAGCTATAGTTTAAGAGTATAAAAATAGAGTTTTCCCTGTGTAACAAAAAAATAGGACGATCTGATGTATGCAAAAGGAGCGTGCGCAGTATGAGAAAAACCAAGATTATCTGCACTTTGGGACCAGCCAGCGAGTCTGAGAGTGTTTTGAGAGAGATGATTGAGGCAGGAATGGACGTTGCCCGATTCAACTTTTCTCATGGTTCCCATGAAGAACACCTGAAAAAACTGAACACCATCAAGAAGCTCAGAAAAGAAATGAATGTTCCGCTGGCAACCCTGCTGGACACCAAGGGTCCGGAAATCCGTCTGGGCAAGCTCAAGGACGGCAAAGCAATGTTGGAGGACGGAGATACCTTTGTGCTGACCACAGAGGAGATTCTGGGCGACCGCACCAGAGCCTCGATTACCTTCCAAGACCTGCCGAGAGATGTGAAGGAAGGGGACACCATCCTGATTGACGACGGCTTGATCGAGCTGCGCGTCTGCAAGACAACCCCGACCGAAATCACCTGCACCGTCATCAACGGCGGCAAGATTTCGGACAAGAAGGGCATCAACGTCCCGAATGTTGACCTGTCCATGCCATACCTGAGCGATGTGGACCGCAGCGATATTGAGTTTGGTATCGAGGAGGGCTTCGATTTTATTGCGGCTTCCTTTACCCGCTGCGCACAGGACATTTTGCAGATCCGCAACATCCTGGAGCAGAAGGGCTGCAACACCATCAAAATCATCGCGAAGATTGAAAACTCGCAGGGCGTCAATAATCTGGATGAAATCCTGCGCGTGTCCGACGGCATTATGATTGCGCGCGGAGACATGGGTGTTGAGATTCCGCTGGAGGATGTACCGGTCATCCAGAAGATGATTATTCAGAGAGTCTACAACAGCGGTAAATATGTCATCACAGCAACCCAGATGCTGGACAGCATGATGAACCACCCACGCCCGACCAGAGCAGAGGCGACCGACGTTGCCAACGCAATCTATGACGGCACCAGCGTTATCATGCTTTCCGGAGAGACCGCTGCCGGAAAATATCCGGTTGAGTCGGTTCGCACCATGGCGAAGATTGCCGAGAGAACCGAGGAGGATATTAACTATCACCGTCGATTCCGCGAGCACGACAGCGACCAGAATCGCGATGTCACCAATGCGATTTCTCATGCGACCTGTTCTGCTGCCTATGATTTGGAGGCAAGCGCAATCATCACCGTAACCCAGTCCGGACGCACCGCAAGAATGATCAGCAAATATCGTCCGGAGATGCCGATTATCGGCTGTACCACCGAGGAGGCAACCTACCGCCATCTCTCGATTTCCTGGGGTGTTGTTCCAATCCTGTGCGAGGAACAGCAGAACGAGGAAAATCTGTTTAAACACGCAATGTCCCGTTCCAAGGAATGTCATCTGGTCAAGGACGGCGACCTGGTCGTTCTGACTGCCGGCGTGCCGCTGGGCGTACCGGGAACCACCAACCTGCTCAAGGTTCAGACGGTGGGAGATGTCATCCTCAACGGAACCGGCGTTGGAGACGGAAGCGCACAGGCGGAGGTTTATGTTGCCAAGAGTGAGCGCGATGCACTGGACAATTTCCGCGAGGGAAATATTCTGGTCATTGACAGCACAACCAATGCGCTGCTGGAGGTCATGAAAAAAGCTGCCGGCGTCATCACAGCACAGCCGGGAGAAAATTCTCATGCGGCAATCGTGGGTTTGACCCTGGATATTCCGGTTATCGTGGGTGCAGAGAACTGCACACAGGTTATCCGCAACGGCACAACCGTGCTGATGGATGCAGGCAAGGGCATCGTGTGCAGCATGAACAGCCAGCTGGCCTAGGAGCCGGGAGGCACTGTCAAAGACCCCGAACAGCGCAAAACACGGAAAGGAGCCTGTTATGGCGAAGATATGGAAAAGAGTTCTGTCGATTTTACTGACAGCGGTGATGCTGATGTCGGTGTCGGGCTGCGGCAAGGAGGACGAGGAACCGTCTCAGCCGACCACCACACCGGAGGAACAGACACAGCCGGAGAAGGAAAAACCTTCGGAGGAGGAAAAATCGCAGAAGGAGGAATCGGAGCTGGAGGTTCCGACCTTTGAGGAGCAGATCAAGGAAGCCAGAGAGCAGAATGAGGATATTATCGGCTGGCTGAAAATCGATGACCTGAAGGTAGACGGAGCGGTCGTACAGGCGGAGGACAACAAACGCTATGAGCGCCAGAACGAATGGAAGCAGTACAGCTGGACCGGCTCTTATTTTGCCGATTATGAGTGTTGCTTTGATTCCCGCGAGAAGCTGTCGAAGAATACGGTCATCTATGGTCACAATGTAGACTTCGACGACAACAAGGACGGGGAGCGCTTCAGCCAGCTGTTCTATTTCACCGACCCGGAATTTGCAAAAAATCATCCATATCTCTATTTTTCCATCTATGACGAGGACGCGCCGGTTGTGGACGGCCGCCCCTCCAACGAGATGGTCTGGCAAATCTTTGCTGTGCTTTACACGACTACAGATTTTGATTACATCCGCGTCAACAAGGATTATCAGAATCCGCAGTCCGGAGAAATCACCGATGCCCAGCTGATGAACATTATCACCGAGGCACAGCAGCGTTCGGAATACATTTATGATGTGCCGGTGACAGGCGAGGATAAAATCCTGACGCTGTCCACCTGCTCTTACAAGTACGGACGCCGCAAGGATGTGCGCTTCGTGGTGATGGCAAAGCTGCTCGATGAGGGCGCACCGCTCAAGGCTACGGTGGAGCTGACAGAAAATACCAATAAAAAGACGGTGGAATAACCATCGAATCCAAAATAAAAAAATCGCTCAGCATTTTGC
>URFD01000080.1 GCA_900547015.1 uncultured Oscillospiraceae bacterium
ATGCGCTCAAAAAGGAAATCTCCTCGAGGCTCAGCTGGGGATAGAGCGACTTGTTGACGGCAAGGGAGATAAATTTTGCGGCGTGTCCCACCATGCGGTCTACCTCTCTGGGCGTGACAATCGCGCAGGAGGCAGGGCAGGAGGGGAAATTTTTGGCAGGCTGCTGTAAAATGGAACCGGCAAGGGAGCTTCCGTCGATGACGGTGGGAACTCCCAGCGAGATGACCGGGATTCCCAGCGTCCGTTCGCTAAGCTCCTTGCGGCTGTTCTGGACGCCGGAACCGGGCGCGATGCCGCTGTCCGCAATCTGGATGGTGCGTCCCAAGCGGGAATATTCCTGCGCAGCAAGGGCATCGATGACGATGACGGCAGCGGGACGGATAAAGTTCACCAGAGCCGAGACGATTTCTCCGCTCTCGATGCCGGTCTGCCCCATCACACCCGGAGCGATTGCCGCAGTTTTCCGCAGAGATTCCAGCCCAATCTGACGGGCAAGCTCGGCGCTCAGGTGTCGGGTGGCAAGGATGCGCTCGATCACCAGCGGCCCCAGCGCATCCGGGGTGATTTGGTTGTTGCCCAGTCCCACGACCAGCACACTGCCGCGCTCCGGCAGCAGAGAGCGGATGCAGTCGGCGGCAGCTTCGATTTCATCCTGCGGGTCGAGCAGACTGTTCCAAAGCGGCGGGGTCTCGATGGTGATATATCTGCCGCGCGGCTTGCCTAACCGCTGGGCGGCTTCGGGTGTGCCGACGGTGACACAGGTGATTTCAACTGCGCCGCTTGTTCGGGTATGCACCGACAGACCATCGGGCAGCTCGTGCGATTCCAAGAGTGGGGCGGCAAGCTCCAACGCAAGGTCAGAGCGCGCAACGGTGGGAAAAACGGGATTTTGACGGCTCATACAAAGACTCCTTTCGGTGGGTGGTTCACAGAAAATGCTGGACCTGTTGTGGGAACACGATACAATAGGATGGATTTTTCGGATAAAATGCTGGGGAGAGTGACCGAATATTCGCCCGGAACAACAGTTGTAATTGGATAACCTCACAAATCATTTTCCAAAGAGTTGATTTTTGGGGGAAACGATGATAAAATAGAGTGTACTGTCAAGATGGATAAGGAGGTGTAGACCATGGCAAACATCAAATCTGCTAAGAAGAGAATCCTCGTTCAGGAGAAACGTGCTGCTCGCAACAAGGCTTGCAGAACCAATCTGAAGACCGTTCTCAAACAGGCTAACGCTGCAATCGCAGAGAACGCAGAAAACAAAGATGTTCTCGTAAAAGCTGCTGTTAAGAAGATTGACCAGGCTTGTGCAAAGGGCATCATCCACAAGAACTGCGCTGCAAGAAAGAAATCTACTCTCGCCGCTCTCGCAAAATAGTTGTGCGGAAAGGCTTGTCGGATTTACTTTTGAGACACAATAAAATTATCCGGATAATTTTATTCCAAAATCCACAGACCGATTCGGTCTGTGGATTTTGTTTTTACACGGAGGAACGCGTATGGCACATATTGAAACAAGGCTCGAGACCCAGACGCTCTATCAGGGTCGCATCATTGAAGTCCGCAAAGACCGGGTTCAGCTGGAAAATGGCAAGGAAACGGTGCGGGAGCTGGTAGTCCACCACGGTGGTGTGTGTATCGCGGCGGTGGACCAGCAGGACCGCCTGCTGTTGGTTCGGCAGTTCCGCTATCCTTACGGCAAGGAAATCATCGAGCTTCCTGCCGGAAAAATCGAGCTGGGAGAGGACCCGCGGAAATGTGGGATTCGGGAGCTTCAGGAGGAGTGCGGCTGTACCGCAGACCGCTTTGAAAAGCTCGGAGAGCTGTATCCCACCCCGGCCTACTGCACCGAGGTCATCCATATCTATCAGGCTTCCGGCCTGCACGAGACCAGCCAGAAGCTGGACGAGGGAGAATTTCTGGATGTCCTGCGAATCCCGTTTGAACAGGCGGTTCAGATGGTGCTGGACGGGCAGATTCTCGACTCCAAGACCCAGATTGGCATCCTCAAGCTGCACGCTCTGCGGATGCAACAAACAAAATAAAATCCTGCCGCACCCCTCTTGTGCTTGCAGTGCAGGAATCCCCAACCCCCAACAGGCTTTATCCTCTGTTGGGGGTTAGCTTTTTTCTCCGGAGCGGCAGAGCAGACCAACCACCAAGGCGGCAATCAAGGCGGCGGTGATGCCACCGGCAGCAGCGGTCAGTCCGCCGGTCAAAGCGCCGAACAGCCCATCCTTTGCGACTGCCTCGCGCACCCCTTTGGCAAGGACTGCGCCGAACCCGGTCAGCGGAACGGTGGCACCGGCTCCTGCAAATTCGATGAGCGGCTGATAGATTCCGAGCCCGCCCAGAATGACCCCCAAAACGACATAGGAAACCAGGATTCGGGCAGGGGTCAGCTTGGTGTAATCGATGAGCGCCTGTCCGGCGGCGCAGATGAGGCCGCCGACCACAAAGGCTTTTAAGAGCAGGAACAGATTCATCAGATTTCCTCCTTTTCGTGGTTCGGACTTGGGAAGGCGGACAGGTGCAGCAGGTGGGCAATGCCGGGGATGCTCTCGCCCTGCTGGGTGCTGGTCGGGCTCATCAGCGCACCGGTCGCCAGAAACAGCACCTCCCGAAGCCGCTGGCAGGCAATCTGCGGCAGGATGAAGGAACACAGCACCGAAGCCGCACAGCCGCACCCCGAGCCGCCTGCATGGACATCCTGACGGGAGCGGTCATAAATCATCAGCCCGCAGTCGTGGTGTAGCTTGGCAAGCGGATAGCCCTCCTGCTGCATCAGCCGCTCCAACAGACGGCTGCCCACAAAGCCCAAATCCCCGGTCAGTATTATGTCATAGTCTTGCGGACGGGTGTTGGTGTCGGCAAAGTACTGGCAGAGCGTCTGTGCCGCCGCAGGAGCCATCGCAGCCCCCATGTTGTTGATGTCGGTGATGCCGAGGTCTGCCACGGTACCGACGGTCACCGCTCGCACATAGGGTGCCTGACGCTTGGCAGCGACCACGCAGGCCCCGGAGCCGGTCACCGTCCATTGGGAGGTCGGAGTTCGCTGACCGCCATATTCGAGAGGAAAACGGAATTGCCGCTCCGCAGAGCAGAAATGGGAGGAGGTAGCGGCAACACAGTGTCGGGCAAGCCCTGCCTCCACAAACAGTGATGCCAGAGACAGGCTTTCCGACATGGTCGAGCAAGCCCCGTACAGTCCGAAAAAGGGAATCTGCATCTCTCGGGAAGCGTATGCGGAGCTGATGCACTGGTTGAGCAGGTCTCCGGCAAACAGAAAATCGATGTCATCTTTTTTTAAGCTGGATTTTTGCAGGGCCAGCTCCACCGCTTTTTTCTGCATCAGCGTCTCGGCTTGCTCCCAGGTTTTTTCTCCAAAGGAGGAATCCTCGGACAGCAGGTCAAAGTAATCCGCTAGGGGCCCCTGCTTTTCCTTGCGCGCACCCACCGCCGCATACCCGATGACGGAGGGAGAGCAGGTGAGCAGCAGCGTATGTCTGCCGATTCTTTTTGCCATGATGAGCTTCTCCTTTCCTATCCGATGATCAAGAGAATAAGACCGTATACGACCGACGCTCCCACCCCGTAGACCAGAACAGGCCCGGCAATCGAGAACATCTTAGCGCCAAGCCCGAGGATATAGCCTTCGGTTTTAAATTCCATGGCGGCGCTTGCCATCGAGTTGGCAAAGCCGGTGATGGGAACCAGCGTGCCTGCACCGGCGTGCTTGGCAAGATTGTCATAAACATTCAGTCCGGTCAGCGCCGCCGACAGAACCACCAGACAGATGGAGGCAAACACCGGGGCGCGTTCGCCTGCGCCGCGCCCTTCAAAAAAGAAGATGAGCAGTTGACCGAGCATACAGATGAGCCCGCCGAACACAAAGGCCTTTGCGATGTTGACCGCACCTCGGGAGCGGGGACTTTCCTGCTGCGCCCAAAGGGCATATTCTTGTTTTGTCATCAAAGATTCTCCTTTCTGGGAAGATCGTTTGTCCGAGAAAATTGATTGTATCTTTTGAAAAATTCGTGTATAGTATAGTATGGGTCAAAAAAGACCGTTCACTAAAGGAAAATTTTGAGAAATAACAGCGCCCTCCTCCGGCTTCCGAAAGCCCGGAACGGACGGCGCTTGCCTTTCAAAGCAGGATAAGGAGGAGAGAAGGATGGTTGATTTTCTCCGGCGCAGCTGGGCTGTGGTGGACTTGGACTGCATCGACCACAATATCTGCGCAATCAAGGAAAAGCTCAAGCCGGGCTGTATGATTATGGGTGTGGTCAAAGCGGATGCCTACGGGCATGGGGATAAATATATTGCGGATGAGCTGGTGCGTTTGGGGGTCAACTGGTTTGCTGTCTCCAATCTAACCGAGGCGATGTCCTTGCGGAATCAGGGGATTTACCACCCCATCCTGATTCTGGGAACCACACCGCCCAACAAGGCCCGCCAGCTGTGCGAGTACAACATCACCCAAGCGGTGTTTTCTCTGGAATATGCCCGAAAGCTCCAGCAGCAGGCACAGCGGGCAGGGGTCACGGTGGCCTGTCATATCAAGGTGGATACCGGCATGGGACGCATCGGCTTTGAGGCCGACCAGGATATGGCGCAGGCGGTGGAGGAGATTGCCAGCGTGTGCGCCTTCCCGAACCTGCGCTGCGATGGGATTTTCACCCACTTTTCCAGCTCGGATGAATACAACGAAGAATCCATCGACTACACCCGCACCCAGTACGAATGTTTCATGGAGGTCTGCGACCGGCTACAGCGCCGCGGAATCCACTTCATGCTCCGCCATTGTTGCAACAGCGGCGGCATTGTCAACTATCCGGAGTATCATCTGGATATGGTGCGTGCCGGTGTGCTCCTTTACGGGCTGACTCCTGACAAGGCGTGCGAGGGAAAGATTGATTTGAAGCCTGCGATGCAGCTGCACTCGGTCATCTCGATGCTCAAGGATGTCAAGGCGGGAGCCAAGCTCAGCTATGGCAGAACCTTCACCACCGACCACGATATGCGGATTGCGACGGTGCCGATTGGCTATGCCGACGGGTACCACCGCAGCCTGTCCAACCGGGGACGGATGCTGGTCAACGGCCATTTTGCCAATATCGTCGGCCGCATCTGCATGGACCAGCTTCTGCTGGATGTCACAGGGATTCCGGATTTGAGCGACGGGATGCAGATTACGATTGTTGGAGAAGAAAACGGCAAGCGAATCACCATGGAGGAGATTGCCGCGATGACCGATACGGTGCATTATGAAATCATGTGCGTCATCGGCAAGCGGGTGCCGCGTGTCTACCGAAGAAACGGCAAGGACATCGGTGTGGTGGACTATGTCCGTCACATGGTGGAATAAAAAAAGATTGAGAACAAATCAAAATTGGGGACGCCAGCCATTTGGCTGGCGTCCCCAATCCGATAGGAGCGGGAAGGAGGAAGAAATAAGATGGAGCAGAATCGGCTTGTAATCGCAGTCATCCTGCTGTCGGTGCTGGCAGTCTGGCTGATATACCGCGCCCTGCGAAGGGCCAACCCTTGGAGCCGCACCCCCTATGAGCGGCAGGAGTCGATTTTGACCCCGGCGGAAAAGGCATTTTATGAGGTTCTGTCCAGCCTTGCCGGGGAGGAAATTGCCATCTGTCCCAAGCCCTCGGTTCGGGAAATTCTGCGGGTTCGGCCAAATGTGCGTCGGGACCGCCAGAAATATTTCAACTGGATTTCCCAAAAGCACGTGGACTTTGTTCTGTGCGACCGTCAGACCATGCGGATTCTGTGCGCGGTGGAGCTGGATGACCGCAGCCACGACCGTCGGGACCGCCGCCAGCGGGATGCCTTTCTGGACAAAGCCTTTCGCAAGGCGCGCCTGCCGCTCTTTCATGTGCCGTGCCGCAAATCCTACGGCGAAGCGGAGCTTGCAGAGCTGATGGATTTTCTGTGCGACGGGCGGCGGTGGGAGTTGCCGGATTGGGAGCAGGAGCAGGACGAAGCGCCGCTTTGTCCCGATTGTGGGATTCCGATGGTGCTGCGGACTGCCTCACGCGGCCCTCATGCGGGCGAGAGCTTTTACGGCTGCCCCAATTTTCCGGACTGCCGACGGACACGGCCGCTGCATTAAGAGGTAGCGGCTTTTTTTGTGCAAAAAAATTGGGCTGCCGGTATCGGCAGCCCAGAAAGGGGAAGGGGTCAGAACGACCTTCTACAGTTCGGCGAGAGATTAGAAATCAACCTCTTCGTCATAGAAGCAGCATTTGAGCAGTTTTTCCATCTCAGCTGGGGTGATGGAGCGTGGGTTGGAACCGGTGCAAGCATCGCCGACTGCCAGCTCTGCAACCTGTGGGAGCTTCTCGAGGAATTCCTTCTCGTCGATGATGCCGCCTTCGTAGTCGCGGATGCAGGATGGAATATCCAGCTGCTGGTTCATCTTCTTGATGTGTGCAATCAGTGCATCGGTGGTTGGCTCCAGGCCCAGAGAAGCAGCAATCTCAGCGTAACGCTTGTCAGCTTCCGGATTCTTGCTGTTGAACTTGATGACCTTTGGCAGGTACATTGCGTTTGCACAGCCGTGAACGATGTGTCCGCCGCTGTAAGCAGCACCGGTCTTGTGTGCCATCGAGTGAACGATACCCAGCAGAGCGTTGGAGAATGCCATACCTGCCAGACACTGAGCGTTGTGCATCCGAGCGCGGGCAGCGGTATCGCCGTTGTAGCTGTCAACCAGGTCGTGGCTGATCATCTTGATTGCGTGCAGTGCCAGCGGGTCGGTATAATCACAGTGCAGGGTGGAAACATAAGCCTCGATTGCATGGGTCATCGCGTCCATACCGGTGTGAGCAGTCAGCTTCTTTGGCATGGTTTCTGCCAGAGCTGGGTCTACGATTGCAACATCAGGGGTGATGTTGAAGTCAGCCAGAGGATATTTAACACCCTTGTGGTAATCGGTGATAACCGAAAATGCGGTAACCTCGGTAGCGGTTCCGGATGTGGATGGAATTGCACAGAATCTTGCCTTGGTGCGCAGTTTCGGGAAGTTGAATGGGATGCACAGCTGTTCGAATGTGGTGTCCGGATATTCATAGAATGCCCACATTGCTTTTGCAGCGTCAATTGGAGAGCCGCCGCCGATTGCAACGATCCAGTCTGGCTGGAACTGACGCATCGCCTCAGCACCCTTCATAACGGTTTCAACCGATGGGTCTGGCTCAACGCCTTCAAACAGAGAAACCTCCATGTTGGCTTCCTTCAGATAGTCGCAAACCTTGTCCAGAAAACCGAAGCGTTTCATGCTGCCGCCGCCGACAACGACGATTGCGCGTTTGCCTTCGAGTGTTTTCAGAGCTTCCAGAGCGTTTTCGCCATGATACAGGTCTCTTGGTAATGTAAATCTAGCCATGC
>URFD01000081.1 GCA_900547015.1 uncultured Oscillospiraceae bacterium
ATTCGAACCCTCGGTGCCTTTATAGGGCACACACGATTTCCAGTCGTGCGCCTTAGACCAGCTCAGCCATCTTTCCATAGATAACATTACTGTGTACACTTGACTCACAAGTGCCTTCATATTATATCAAATCGAATAGGACTTGTCAAGATATTTTTGAAAATTTTATAGCAGGACAAGGTACCGCATCCCGCAGCTTTCCATAGGATGGATACAGAATCGTTGTGGGAGATGATCGTTTGGTTGATTCAATCTTACAGGCAGGAGCCTTGACCCTAGCGCTGAGCCTGGACACCTTTACGGCGGCGCTGGCTTTGGGAGCGCAGAAAATCCGGATGCCGGCCCTGTCAAAGATAGCACTCAGCCTGACCTGCTCGCTGAGCCTGTGGGCGGCAATGGCTTTGGGAGGGACTGCCGGAGGCTGGGTTGCACCGCATTTTGCTTCCGGAATTGGGTGCGGGTTGTTGGTGCTGATGGGTGCGGTGCGGCTGTGCGACGGCCTGCTCAAGCGGTTTTTGCGGCGCTGCTGTGAAAATCGGGAGGGCATGGTCTTTCGCTTTCAGAATCTGGAAGTGTTTTTGCGGGTCTGTGTGGATTCTACGCAGGCGGATTTTAACGGCTCCCAATCTCTCTCGGTCGTGGAGGCGGTCAGTCTGGCGGCGGCTTTGAGCCTCGATGGGCTGGCGGCAGGATTTGGAGCTGGGATGCTCGAACAGGACGGTCGGATGGTGCTGTTGCTGGCACTGGTGGTGAATCTGTTGATGCTGCAAATCGGCTGGAAGCTGGGTAAAAGATGTTCAGAGCGGGCAAAGGGTGACCTTAGCTGGCTGGCAGGTGCGGTTTTAATCACAATGGGGCTGCTCCGATTGGTCAAATAAAGAGGAAAGCTCCTGCACTTCGACAAAAAAATATGCTATAATGGGATATCATATCTTGGGATAGCTTATCTCGTAGGAAACAAAGCAGGATGGAGGAAAGATGACGAATGGAGTGGTTGTGGCAGAGCGCCGGACGCGGACGGCAGACCCTATCCGCGATGGAGCAGGGAAAACCCTTGGCAAGGATGGAGCTGAATCTCTACAAAAAAGACACCTACACTATCTCGGGGATTTCCTTCGATGGGCAGGTGTCTGAACAACAGCGGGAAGCGGTGATGCTGGGAGCTTGCGAATGGTTTCGGCAGCAGAAGATTCACCTTCTGCTGGGCTGTCGATGGGTTCAAAATTGGTTTGCCGGGCATCCGCAGGAGCTCAGCCTGATTGCACAAGGGGTCAAAACCAAGACCAGATTCTGATAGCAGGAACACTGGGCCGTGTGTCCGGAGAATCTCAAAGCTGCTCTGCGGCGGCTTTTACATATTCCTGCGCGGCCCGACGGCTGTGCTCCAGCTCCTGGTCGCTGACCTGTCGCTTAATTTGAGCCGGTGAACCGACAACAAGGGAGCGGGGCGGAATCACCGTGTTTTTGGTGATGAGGGCTCCGGCGCCGACAATCGAGCCTTCTCCGACCACAGCGCCGTTGAGGATGATGCTGCCCATGCCGATGGTACAGCCGTCTTCGATGGTGCAGGAGTGCAGAATCGCTCCGTGGCCGACGGTGACCTCTGCACCGATGATGCAGGGCTGACCGCAATCGACATGAACCACGCAGTTGTCCTGAAGGTTGGAGCATCGTCCGACCCGTATGGAGTCGTGGTCGGCACGCAGGGTGGCATGATACCAGACACTGCTGTTTTCTTCCAGAAAGACCGCTCCGACTAGTGTTGCATCCGGTGCGATGTGTGCGCTGGGATGGACGACCGGGGAGTTTCCGTTGACAGAACGAAGCATAAGATTCGACCTCATTTCAGAAAAATTACCGGATGGGCAGAAAATCCGTGCGCGCTACCAAACGCTCACAGCGCTGCTTCATCAGAAGATAGAGCTTGCAGCCGGTAAAGCACAGCTCCTCGTCCTTCTCGTGGCCGACAATGCGCGCCCAGCAGCGTCCAAGCTGGATTGCCTGCTGTTCCGCAGAAGCGTCCTGCTGCTCCTCCAGACAGATTTTGTACATGGTGTAGCACCGATACTGGAAGGAATAAAAGTGGGGCAGGCGAACCGAGATGGTGTCGTTCATCTGGGCCAGAATCAGCTTGAGCAGGATGGGGTCCTGCACCGATTGCTGGACACAGTTTTCTGCAACGAACAGATACAGCATCCGGGCAAGCGCCGTCTGCCGTTCGTCAAGAACCATCAGCTCATCCGGCTCAAACGAAAGAATCGCACTGCCAAGCTCCTCGCCGAGCTGACGCGCCCGTTCGAGATTGCCGCAGCTTTTGTGCAGAAAGTAGTTGTGAATCTCCTCCTCGGAAGGCTCCAGACTGTTTTGGCCGGAGGGCTTTTTTCCAAGAGAGGACAGCACCTTCATGTCCTCGTCTCCGTGGTCGAGCAAGAGCAGATGGCTCGGTGCAGCGCAGGCACAGGGCTGTGCCTTGCTGTCGCCCAGCAGCATCCCCGGCAAAAGCCCCAAGAGCAAGGGCAGAAACTGGCAGAAGGATAGCATATTCGTCCCTCCTTGTGGTGTGGTAGGTTCAAGAGAAGCTGACCGATTCCTAAGAAAAACGGCGGATAAAAGTTGTTCCCCAGCCATCGACTGGGGAACAGAAGACACAACAGGATTATGCCCGAGCCAGATAAGACTCAAGTGCCAGAGCAAGCTGGTCTGGGCAGGAGGTGGATTTCGGACCGCAGTGGATGCCTTTGACGCGAGCAATGACGTCCTGTGCCCGCTGTCCCTGAATCAGGGAAGCAATCCCCTGGAGGTTGCCGTTGCAGCCGCCGATAAATTCAACGTGTTCGATGATGTCGCCGTTCATTTCGATGATGATGTTTCGGCAGCAGGTGCCTTCGGTGTGATACTCAAATTTCATGTTTGTCCGTCCTCTCAAAGAATCAATATAACGCTCCCATTTTATCAGATTTATCCTCAGACTTCAAGCTGTTTTGAGCGCTCAAACAATTTTTTGAGATTTTCCTGGTCGGTCACGCAGGTACCCAGCGGGTTTGCGGTCCGGGAAGCATAGGACCCATGAAAATCGGTGCCGCCGGTGACGATGAGGTTGTTTTGCGCGCACAGCTCCAGCAGCTCCTTCTGGTCCTCCTTGGTGTTTCGCGGATGATAGACCTCGATTCCGTCGATGAGTCCGCTGGGCGCCAGACGGCGAACCAGCTCCATCGACTGGTAGACGCTCGGATGTGCAAACACCGCGATTCCGTGAGCGCCCTTGACGGCATCCAAAACCTCGTCCAGCTGAGGGTAAGTGGTCTGGACCAGACAGGAGCCGCCGTGGTCGGAAAACAGCTGCTTGTACAGCGGCCCGTAGATGGCGGTGTCGTAGCCCAAATCGAGAAGCGCCTGCATGATATGCACCTTGTAGATAGAGGTGCTGGCAGCGGCGTAGCGCAGGATATGCTCCGGAGTGACAGGGAAATACCGGGTGACCCGGCGAATCATCTCCTCGCCGGAGCGGCGGCGCTCCTCCTGTGTGCGGGAGAGCAGCCCTGCCAGATGGTCCGGCTTGTGGGGCAGATAGCAGAGAATGTGTACCCTGCGTCCGGTAGCGGAATCGAAGGTGGAAAGCTCCACCCCCGGGATGATGGTCAGACCATATCTTCTGCCCAGAATCTCGGTGCGGGAGATGCCGGACAGGGTGTCGTGGTCGGTCAGGGCAAGCGCATCCAATCCGGCGCGCTTGGCGTAAAAGACAATATCCTCCAGACTGGTGGAACCATCGGAGAGTTTACTGTGACAATGCAGGTCGCCAATCATAATCCTTGTTCCTCCCTATTTCGCAAAGAACGAAAGAATGAAAGCGGTTTTACCGGTTTTATTATACCCTAATTTCGATTTGATGTCTATCTTCTTTGGTAAGAAGCGCGCAAAGAACCGGTAAAAGAACAGAAAGAGGGGACAAGCTGTTGTTTTACCGTCAGAAAAAAGTAGGCAAGCGCCTGTTTTTTTGCTATAATAAGAGGACAGGAAAGCCTGATTGGCTTGACAGCACCTGCAACGGGCGCTGTCGGAGGCGGGTCAGGTGTGGGAAAATGAAGGAAACGGAGACCCTGCGTGATGAACTACAGCATTAATTTTACAAAATTTTCATCTGTTTTTGCCGTGCCGTCGCTGTCGGAGCAGACACTGTGTACCGCCTCGGCTTCGGCGCTCAAGATTCTGCTCTTTTTGATGCAGAACCAGTCGCAGCCAATCGACCCGCGCTATCTGTCCGACCGGCTGCTGCTGCCGTATGAGGAGGTGCTGTCGGCGTTGGCCTTCTGGAATCGGGAAGGACTGCTGACAGACGGCGGTTCTTCGGCAGTTGTGCCGGAGCCGGTCGCTGTGGCAGCGGCCCCGACAGCCCAGCCGGTGCAAGAGGTTTCCCGACAGGAGCAGGCAGCTCATGTCTCGATGGGGATCAAGGCTCAGCAGAAAACGATGAGAATCGATGAAATCGATCGGCTGTCGCAGGAAGATTCCAGCATCCGCCAGCTTTTGGATGCGGTGCAGCTTCAGATGGGTAAGAACCTGACCCGCAGCGAGATGGAGACGGTGGCCTCCTTTTACACCTATGCAGGACTGCCGCCCGAGTGCATCCTGCTGGCAACGGCGCACTGCTGCGCGCAGAACCGCGCGAATATGCGGGCGGTCGCAAAGCTGATTACCGATATGATGTCCGACGGAATCTACACCTATGAACAGGCGGAGCAGTATCTGACCCGACGACAGGAGCAGGACAACGCACAGGGACAGGTTCGTCTGGCCTTTGGAATCCATGACCGGGCGCTGACCCGACAGGAGTGCAAGTACATCGATACTTGGTTTTTGGAGTATCATTTTGACATCGCGATGGTCAAGCTGGCCTATGAGCGCGCCATCAACCAGATTGGAAAATTGTCCTTTCCTTATATCAACAAGATTTTGGCCAGCTGGCACGACAAGGGGATCCAGACCACGCAGGAGGCGGTGGCGGAACGACAGCCTTCCAAGCAGGATAAGGCGGAAAATTCCTCCATTGATTTTGACCAGATTCAGCAGTTCATCACCTATGGAGAGGTGAAATCTTAAATCCGGCTGCGCCGCAGCTGGGAGGAGGGTTACACCAGAATCTGCAAAGGCTGGTGAACTTTCTCTCGAATCATGGAACGCGGACTGCGAACCGCAAGATAGCTAGATTATGGGAAACAAAAACGGCGAGGATAAAAAATATCGATTAGGCGGCACAGCCATCCGGGCAGAGTCGTGATTGAGCTGCCGGAGGAGAGGAGAATCTATGGGCTTTCCAAAAGAAATCTATGACAGGGCAGCGGCGGTGCTGTCGGAGCGCAGACAGTATGCGAAGGAGCAGACCCTGATTCGGCGCCAGCAGATTTATGCGCTGCTGCCGCAAATCGAACAGATTGACCGACAGCTTTCCCAAATCGGGATGAAAACGATACAGGCGGTTGCAGGAGCTCCCGATGAGCTGGAGCAGATCATCGAGCGGCTGAAAACGCAGAGCTTGGGTTTGCAGAAGCAGCGGGACGATCTGCTGTCAGCCGCAGGTCTGCTGGAAATTTATCGGGACGACAACCATACCTGCAAGAAATGTCAGGATACCGGGTATCTGGGAACCCAGCGCTGCGAGTGTTTTCAGCAGCTGCTTCGGGAGGCGGCGTTTGATGCTCTGGGCGCTTCCAGTCCGCAGAACTGCCGGTTTGATAATTTTTCGCTGGACTACTACAGCGCACAGACAGCGCCGAACGGTGTAGTTCCACGGCACAAGATGGCACAGGTTAAAAATTTTTGTGAGGACTATGCCCGCAACTTCTCGGTGCAGAGCCATCAGCGGCTTGGCCAGCATCAGCCCTCCTCGCCGAGTCTGCTGTTTATGGGCAATACCGGACTTGGCAAGACCCACCTCTCGCTGGCAATTGCCGGGGAGGTCATCCGCAAGGGATACGGGGTGGTCTACGGCTCCTCGCAAAATCTGATGGCACGGCTGGAAAAGGAAAAGTTCAGCTACTCCTATCAGGATGAGCAGCAGCAGAGCTATCTGTCGCTGGTGCTGGAGTGCGACCTGCTGATTCTGGACGACTTGGGGACGGAATTTTTGAGCCAGTTTGTGACCTCGACCCTGTACCACATCATCAACACCCGTCTCTTAGAAAACAGACCGACCATCATCAGCACCAACCTTTCCTTCCAGGAAATCAGCAAGCGGTATACAGACCGTCTGGCATCCCGACTGTTTGGCGGCTACACACAGTTTGAATTTGTCGGACGGGATATTCGGATTCAAAGCAAGATTATGGGGTGAGTTTATGTATAGCGAAAAAGAACGCGCCAAGCTGTTGATTCAGGCGGCAACGGTGGTTTCGACCTATCCCGAGATCGAGGGAATCGTTCAGGTGGGCTCCGGCGTGGAGCGGTTTCCGGACGCATACTCGGACATCGATTTGATTCTTGCGACCTTTCAGGAGGAGCAGGTGCCGCAGGTGAGAAAACGGCTGGACAAGCTGTTTACCGATGCGCTGTACCTGCGCGAAAAGCCGTTGCCGGGCGGGATGTTCCTCTATGTGTTTTTAAAAAACGGATTGGAATTTGATGTGGTGCTCCTGCCGACAGCAGCTCTTCAGGTGCGTTCTGCTCAGTGGAAAATCATCACCGACAAGACCGGGCAGGTGCTCAACCGGATGCACAGCTCGCAGCTGGAAGGGATGGATAATCAGGCATTTCGGGACACGCTGGTGGAGTGGGAGTTTGAAATCGTCTATGCCCTGCGAACTATCCTCTTTGAGATCCAGCGGGAAAATTATCTGTATGTTCTGTCCCGGATGGAATTTGTGCGGGACAAGCTGATTCAGCTGCAATGCTACTATGAAAAAAAGGAAAAGCACCAGTTTAAGGACTATCGGGTTTTGGATCGGGATTTCCAGCTTCGACTGCGTGCGACCTACCCGCGGGAATTTGAGCGCCAGCCGATGTTGGTGTGTGCCCAGCGCCTGCTGCAAATCTTCCTCAAGCAGCACGAGGACAACAATATGTGGGAAATCGACCCGAGGATGCTGGATATTCTAAAAATATAAGTGAGTGGAAACAATCCTGTCAGGATTGAGAAAGGACAACATGAGAAGTCTGTTTCTGGAAGCAGTGCCGACCAACCTTGTAGATGAGGTTGTCAGCGTCAGCGGACAGTTTGAACACAACCTTCGCCAGTTTGCGGACACCATCTGGAAAAATCGCGGCAATATCGTCTGGAACCTCTTTTTGATTTTGCTGGTTTTTCTGCTGAGCAAGCTGGTCTTGCGCAGCGTTTCGGCGATGACGGCACGGGTGCTCAAAAG
>URFD01000082.1 GCA_900547015.1 uncultured Oscillospiraceae bacterium
CGGTTCCGGTCCAAAAATGGGTTTGCTGGATTGACCCCGAAACCGGGGAAATTTCCTCCCGGCGGCGTTCCCCGAAAAAAAATGCCGAGCTTTCTCTGTTTCGAGAGCTGTACAGCATCCTCGACCTGCTCTGGCCGGACAACCTTTCCATCACGCTGGCGCTGTTGGAAAGCGAAGAATACCGCCTGCTCGATGGTTGGGGAGCAGATGGAAAGCGAGGCTCTAACCGTGCCGAGATGGTTCCGCTTCGCCTGCTGGGGGAAATTCCTCTGCAAAAGCCGCAGGATTTGCTTCTGCTCCTGCCCGAAGGGCTGCCACCGACCTTTACCTCCTCGGACATGAAGTCTGTGACCCGCCTCAATCCCCGCCAGACCTCCTATCTCATCTTGGTGCTGAACCGTCTGGGGCTGATTGAACGCTGTGGAAAGCAGGGTCGCTCCTATCTCTATCGGATTTCCGGCAATTCGCAGGATGGATCTCTATGATTTCAACCGAAAAAAGCAGGAAATCGACTTGCAAAATAGCCAGAGTGCGCTATAATAAGTCTATCGCATTGAAGCGTTAAAGCTCTCAAATTTAGGAATCGCCCTATGATCTCACAAAAAATGGAACATCTCGTCAAAAACAGCTCGGTCATTCGGGCAATGTTTGAGGAGGGCAGCCGTCTTGCCTCAATTTACGGCGCTGAAAATGTCTTTGATTTCAGCATCGGCAACCCCAGCGTCACCCCACCTGACGAGGTTCGACAGGCCATTACGGAAATTCTGTCGGAGGAAAATCCGCTGACCGTCCACGGATATATGAACAATTCCGGCTACCCCGAGGTTCGGCAGGCCATCGCCGAGCATCTCAATCGCCAGCACAACTGTTGCTTGAGCAGTGAAAACATCATCATGACCTGCGGAGCGGCCGGAGGATTGAATGTTGTCCTCAAGACGCTGCTCAATCCCGGCGATGAGGTGATTGTATTTTCGCCCTTCTTCGGAGAATATGCCAACTACATCCACAACTTCGATGGACGCATGGTGGTTGTTCCGACCAATCCCGAAACCTTTCTTCCGGAGATTCCCCGTCTGGAAGCTGCCATCACGGCACGCACCCGCGCTCTGATTCTGAACACCCCGAACAATCCAACCGGTGTCATCTACCCGGCAGAGCTGCTCGCCGAGATTGCCCATCTGCTGACCCAAAAGGAGCAGGAATTCGGCTCCCCCATCTATGTGATTTCGGATGAGCCCTATCGGGAAATCGTATACGACGATGCCAAGGTTCCGTATGTGCTCGATTATTTCCGCAACGGTGTAATTGGCTATTCCTACAGCAAATCCCTTTCTCTTCCCGGAGAACGAATCGGCTATCTGGTGGTCAACAACAAGATGGACGATTTGGAAAACGTCCTTGCCGCGCTGAATGTTGCAACCCGAATCCTCGGCTTTGTCAACGCACCCTCCCTCTTTCAGAAGGTGGTTGCACGGATTCAGGATGTGCAGGTGGATGCCGACATCTACCGCCAGAACCGCGACCTGCTCTATGAGCATCTGACCGGTCTGGGCTTTTCCTGCGTCAAGCCGCAGGGAGCCTTCTACCTCTTCCCCGAGGCGCCGGGCGGAGACGACAAGTCCTTCTGCGAGCTTGCCAAGCAGTATCACATCTTGCTGGTACCCGGCTCCTCCTTCGGCTGTCTGGGGCATTTCCGCCTTTCCTACTGCGTCAGCCGGGAACAGATTTTGCGCTCGCTGCCTGCCTTCGAGCAGCTGGCAGCCAAAGTATTCTCCAAGTAAGCCTTTATCCCATCAAAAAAGGACAGCCGGTCGGCTGTCCTTTTTGATTCTGTCGTTAGAAACATTCGTGAATGTCTGTGTATTCCATCTTGAAGCTGTCCGCTACGTTCTTATAGGTCAGCTTGCCGTCATAGGTGTTGACCGCGGAATAAACCAGCTCGTTCTTATGGCAGGCAGCCTCCAGACCATGTTCTGCCAGCAGCAGGCCGTAGCTCAGGGTCGCATTGGTCAGCGCGATGGTAGAGGTTCTTGGAACTGCACCCGGCATATTGCCAACGCAGTAGTGAACAACGCCGTCCACCTTGTAAATCGGGTCATCATGATAGGTCATTTGGGTGGTTTCGCAGCAGCCGCCTTGGTCAACCGCCACATCGACAATGACCGAGCCCGGACGCATCTCGCGCAGATAGGAGCGCTTGATCAGCTTCGGAGCCTTCTTGCCCGGAATCAGAACCGCACCAATGACCAGGTCGGCTTCCTTGAGGGCATTCTCGATATTGACATCGTTCGAATAAAGTGTCTGAATCCTTGCACCGAAAATATCATCCAGATATTCCAGACGATGGATATTGATGTCCATGATGGTGACATTGGCTCCCATGCCAACCGCAATCTTGCAGGCATTGGTGCCAACACTGCCGCCGCCCAGAATGACGACATTGGCTTTTGGAGTTCCCGGCACACCGGAGAGCAGAACGCCGGAGCCGCCGTACAGCTTCTCCAGATATTTTGCACCCTCCTGCACGCTCAGTCGGCCCGCAATCTGGCTCATCGGCGCCAGCAGAGGCAGGTATCCGCTCTTGTCTGCCAGCGTTTCATAGGCAACTCCGGAAACACCCGACTCCAGCATCGCATCGGTCAGGGCGCGGTCTGCGGCCAGATGCAGATAGGTGTAGATGATCTGCCCCTTGCGGAAGTAGGGGTACTCGTCGGGAAGCGGTTCCTTTACCTTGACAATCATGTCTGCGGTTGCCCACACTTCGCGGGCAGTTTCTAGGATAATCGCACCGGCTTTGACATAGTCTTCGGTCATAAAGCCGGAACCAACGCCTGCGTTGCGCTCGATGTATACCTGATGTCCTGCTGCAACATAGCTCTTGACGTTATCCGGGGTCAAACCGATTCGATACTCATATTTTTTAATTTCCTTAACGCTTCCGATTTTCATAAACTCTGGCCTCACTTTCTTCCAAGACGTTCCTAAGATACTCCATTGAGTTCTTGCTCCTATTATACAATATCAATATAATTCTTTGCAAGAGTTGATAATAATTTGTCATATATTTCTTTTTTCCTCAACAAGCTGACTTTTCGTCATTTTACTTCTGTTCAAAGTTCTAAATATTGGTTATAATGGAATTGACCGACACGCGCGCGTATCCTGCACGGTGCGCGCTCAAGAAAGGTGGAACAGGATGAACTGCGAAAACATCATCTCATACCTGCGAGGGCATTCTTCACAGGGCTATCAGGAATTTGGCGCACACCCGGTCTGGGAGGACCACCAGCATCAGGTGCGCTTCACCGTCTATGCCCCTCAGGCTGCCAATGTCACCCTCATCGGCGACTTTAATCAGTGGCATCCCTGGCAGATGCAGCGTCTGGAGTGCGGAGTCTGGACACTGGTTTCCCCCGAGCCCAAGGAGGGGGACTACTATAAATATCAAATCACGACCGCACAGGGCGAGGTCTGTGACCGGGCTGACCCCTTTGCTTTTTATAGCGAGCTGCGCCCCAACAATGCCTCCATCGTTTGCAGTCTGGAGCATCACCGCTGGGCAGACCAGAGCTGGATGGCGCAGAGGAGCAAAAATTTCAACCGTCCCTTGAGCATCTACGAGGTTCACGCCGGCTCTTGGAGAATCAAGGACGCACCGGGAAGCAGCCGCTTCTATTCCTATGACGAGCTGGCAGACCAGCTGATTCCCTATCTTCAGCAGATGGGATATACCCACCTTGAGCTTCTCCCACTGACCGAGCATCCTCTGGATGCCTCTTGGGGCTATCAGGTGTCCGGATATTTCAGCGCAACCAGCCGCTACGGCAGCCCGGAGCAGCTGATGCAGTTGGTAGACCGTTGTCATCAAGCCGAAATCGGGGTCATTCTGGACTTTGTTCCGGCGCATTTTGTGCGGGATTTCCATGCCCTGCACCTGTTCGACGGCAGCTGTCTGTATGAGCCGGACGACCCCAACCGCCGCTATACCCAGTGGGACACCGCGCTGTTTGATTTCACCAAGCCCCATGTCATCAGCTTCCTGCTGTCCTCCCTAAATTTCTGGCTTACCGTCTATCATTTTGACGGAATCCGCTACGATGCGGTCTCCAATCTGATTTACCGCAACGGCAAAAAGGAGGACGGGCTCAACGACGAGGGGCTGTGGTTTTTGCGATTGGTCAACTACACCCTTCAGCAGGAGCATCCCGATGCCATGCTGATTGCCGAGGATTCCAGCGACTACCTGAAGGTCACCGCTCCGGTGGTCTATGGAGGGCTGGGCTTTGACTATAAGTGGAATCTGGGCTGGATGCACGACACGCTGGATTATTTTGCGACCCCGTTCGAGCAGCGCGCCGGGATGAAAAACCGCCTGCTGTTTTCCATGAGCTATTTTTACAACGACATCTTTCTGCTTCCTCTTTCCCACGACGAGGTGGTTCACGGAAAGCACAGCATCATCGACAAGCTGTGGGGCACCTATGAACAGAAGTTTGCCCAGCTGCGCTGTCTTTATTTATACCTGTTCTTCCACCCCGGCAAAAAACTCTCCTTTATGGGCAACGAGCTGGCGGAATTTTTGGAGTGGAGCGAGGAAAAACAGCTGGGCTGGAACCTTCTGGACTACCCTGCCCATCAGGATTTCCACCGCTTCATGCAGAAGCTGGGCGCACTGTATCAAAATCACCCGGCACTGTGGGAGCAGGACTACGACAGCCGCTTCTTCCGCTGGCTGGATATGGGTCAGCGCTTTCCGGAAACCTTCTCCATCCTGCGCAGCAGCAAGGACGGCAAGGAGGTTCTGATGGTGATGAATCTTTCCGACCAGCCTCGCATGGGCTATCGTCTCCAGAGCGAGGAGCAGTCGGACTACACCCTCCTGCTTGCGAGCTGGCAAGCAGCACCCAAGACCCTGTCATCTGTACTGGCAACCTGCGGCTGGCAGACGATGTTTGACCTGCCTGCCTTGAGCTGTGCGGCATTTGAACGAACTCATCCCAATGCGGACGAATAAAAATTCATCCTTTCTTCATCCTCTTTCCTGCGAAACATGATAGAATCGGGAGGAAGAATTTTCCTTAGCCATCAGAAAATGGAGTGATACCCATGAAAAATTTTCCAAAACGAATCCTGCTTGCGCTGCTACTTTCTGTCTCGATTCTGGGACTTGCCGCCTGCTCCGCAACCGAAACTACCGACCCTGCTGTTCAGGAGGAATCGGTTTCTGCAACAGAGCCAAAACCGTCCACCGAAGCCAAAGAGGACGACTCGCTGGCTGCACGGTGTTCCAAGGTCTGGGAACAGAAATGGGCAGAGATTGAGCTGGACGGTGTTGTCAGCAATCTGGAAGGGCGCATTTTCAGCGTCGATTTTGACAACGACCAAACCGACGAGCTGGTTTTTCTTTACGATGACGATGTCTCCTATCAAGGAGTGGTCTACCGTCTTGGTGATTCCATCGAGGAGCTGGGCGGATTTACCGTCTCGAACACCGGCTCCGAATTTTCCTTTTCCCTGTACGAAAACCCGCAGGGAAATGTTCTGTACCACAAGGCAGAGCGCACCCACGAGGCAGATGGCAGCGGAACAGAAACTGAGGAGAGCTTCATCCGTCTTGCGGACGGAGCCTTGATTCAGGAAAGCCTGTACTCCACCGACTACAACGGTGACGTGACCTACTACGACAGCATGGCTGCCGGAGCGAACGAGCTCAACGAGGAGGACTACGAGCTGTTGCGGATTGGGATGCTGGGAGGCTCCACTCCTGCTAAGACCATCTCCTTCCAGCCCGACGATTTCTTCGACTGCTCCGACCCAAACGAGGTAACCCAACAGGTCGAACAGCTTCTGAGCCAAAACAGCTAATTGCACCAAACGCAAAAAAGCGAAAGAGCAAATTGCTCTTTCGCTTTTTTTCTTGTATGGCTTTTCCTACATCAAAGGAGCGAGCACCCGCAGCAGCGAGCGAACCAGTCTCCGGAACCAGGAAATATTCTGGCACTGCTCCAGCGTGATTTCCTGGCTGACATTCTGGGTCTTAAAGAAGTCGTCCCGCACCTCTGCCACCGCAGTGGTCTGGTACATCCAAACGGCACACTCAAAATGCAGGTACAGACTGCGGTAGTCCAGATTGATGGTTCCCACCACCGCGTACTCATCATCCACCACAAAGGTCTTGGCATGGACAAAGCCCGGGGTATATTCAAAAATCTTGACTCCGGCCTCCACCAGCATTTCATAGTATGCTCTGGAAACCGCATGGACATACCATTTATCCGGCACATGAGGGGTGATGATGCGAACATCCACGCCGTTCTTGGCTGCCACAGACAGAGCGGTTGTCATCTCGCTGTCCAGAATCAGATACGGCGTCGTGATATAGACATAGCGTTTTGCTTTGTTGATGAGGTTCAGGTAGACCGTTTCTCCGACCGCCTCATCGTCGAGCGGGTTGTCGGTAAACGGCTGGACAAAGCCCTGTGCATCGGTATCCCACTCGGTTGGATAATACTTGCTGTAGTCCTCCTCCATCCCATTGAGGTAGTCCCACATCGAAAGGAACATCGCCGTCAGGCTGAATACCGCCTCGCCCTTGAGGATAATGGCAGTATCTTTCCAGTGGCCGTGCTTCTCGTATGCGTTGATGTACTCGTCCGCCAGATTGACACCGCCGGTAAATCCAACGTTGCCGTCGATGACGCAGATTTTTCGGTGGTCTCTGGTGTTGAACTTGCTGGACAGAATCGGAACGAAGGGATTGAAGATGCTGCACTTGATGCCCATCTCCCGCAGCTTCTTGTCGTATCCGGTCGGCAGGGTCATGATGCAGCCCATATCGTCATAGATGACGCGGACATCCACGCCTTCGTCTGCCTTCTCCTTGAGGATGTCCAGAATGGTGTTCCACATCTTGCCTTCCTGAATGATGAAGTATTCCAGAAAGATATAGTGCTTTGCCTTCTTGAGCTCCTCCACCATTCGCTCGAATTTGATTTCGCCCATCGGCAGATACTCGGTGGTGGTGTTGCGGTAGGGCGGGCTGTAAGCCCACTGGGAGATATAGCGGGACTGGTTGACCACATCCGGCGGCATCTCCTCGATGCCGGATTGCAGATTTGCCTGCTTAATCGGTTCGGTCATCTCTTCGCCAATCTGGCTCATCTTTTCTCTGATATAGCGTCCGGTGCGGTTGCTGCCAAACACAAGGTAAAACAGGCCGCCAAAAACCGGCACAACCAGAATCGGAACCAG
>URFD01000083.1 GCA_900547015.1 uncultured Oscillospiraceae bacterium
ATAAAAAAGATGAAGTACCAATCTACCTGTTCCATCAGGGAACAACCTATAAAGCATACGAGTTTTTGGGCTCCCACTCGTCCAGAAGAAAGGGCGTTTCGGGTGTGGTTTTCCGTGTGTGGGCTCCACATGCCCTGAGTGTTTCGGTTGTGGGCGATTTCAATCGCTGGGATAGAGCCGAACATCCGATGGAAAAAATCAGTGAGAACGGATTGTGGGAGGGATTTGTCCCACAAATCAAACAATACGATTTGTATAAATACAGCATAGAAACACCGAGCGGAGAAATCCTGCTGAAAACAGACCCATATGCCTATCATATGCAGACCAGACCTGAGTCGGCATCCCGCTTTTATGAGCTGAGCAGATATGTTTGGAAAGACCAGGCTTGGATGGAAAAGAGAAAGCTGCAAAATCATGTCGGGGAACCGATTAATATCTATGAGGTCAACCTCGGCTCATGGCGGCAGTATGAGGATGGAGCGTTCTTTGATTACCGCAAGCTGGCAGACGAGCTGGCGGTCTATGTCCGGGAGATGGGCTATACCCACATCGAGCTGATGCCGGTTACCGAATACCCGTATGACCCATCTTGGGGCTATCAGGTAACGGGATACTTTGCAGCGACCTCCCGCTATGGCACACCGAAGGATTTGATGTATTTTGTCAACAAGATGCACGAGAATAATATCGGTGTCATCATGGACTGGGTTCCGGCACATTTTCCAAAGGATGAGCAGGGACTGTATGAGTTTGACGGCTCGCAGTGCTATGAGTATCAGGACCCGCAGAAGCGGGAGCATCCGCATTGGGGAACCCGCGTCTTTGATTTTGGGCGTCCGGAGGTGCAGAGCTTTTTGATTTCCAGCGCGATGTTCTGGGTCGAAAAGTTCCACATGGACGGAATCCGCGTGGATGCTGTCGCCTCGATGCTGTATCTGGATTATGGCCGAGAGTCTTGGGAGTGGACGCCGAATGTCCACGGAACCAACGAAAATCTGGAAGCGGTGGATTTCCTCAAAAAGCTCAATACAGCGGTTCTGGGCGAGCACCCGGATGTGCTGATGATTGCGGAGGAATCCTCGGCATGGCCGCTTGTCACCAAGCCGCCGTATGTGGGAGGACTGGGCTTTAACTTCAAGTGGAATATGGGTTGGATGAACGACATCCTCAGCTATGTTTCGCTCGACCCAATCTACCGCTCCTACAACCACGACAAACTGACCTTCAGCATGATGTATGCTTTTTCGGAAAACTATGTGCTGCCGCTGTCGCACGACGAGGTGGTACACGGAAAATGCTCCCTCATCAACAAGATGCCCGGGGAGTACAGCCAGAAGTTCGCCGGACTGCGTACCCTGTTTGGATATATGATGGCGCACCCCGGCAAAAAACTGCTGTTCATGGGACAGGAGTTCGGCCAATTCATCGAGTGGAACTTTGAAAAGGAGCTGGACTGGCAGTTGCTTTCCTATGAGAGCCACCGCAAGCTGCAAAGCTTCGTCCGGGATTTGAACCGGTTCTACCTCGACAATTCCCCGATGTGGGAAATCGATGACAGCTGGGATGGATTCCAGTGGCTGGTTCATGACGACAATACACAAAATATCGTGATTTTCCGCCGCACCAATGATGACGGGGATGATGTGATTGCAATCTGCAACTTCGCACCGGTAGAACGAGATAACTACCGCTTCGGCATCCCGGAGGAGAAGAACTACGAAATCGTGCTCAATTCCGATGACATCCGCTATGGCGGCAGCGGCATCCCGGAGAAGGCGGTCATCCGTTCCGAAAAGATTGCGATGCACGGCAAGGCAAATTCGATAGCCTTGGATTTGCCGCCGATGTCGGTGCTGTATCTGAAGCCGGTTGCATCGCTGCCGGAGGAAGAGGAGCAGATTTTGATTATCGATGTGGAGACGGCTCCCGCAGAAGCTCCCAAAACCACCAGAAAACGCTCGACTGCTTCCTCCAAGGCGGCAGCAGCCGAACAGCCAAAGACGACCCGAAAGAAAGCGGAACCGGCCAAGAAGGCGGCAACCAAAGCGGCCACCGCAGAAAAGCCAAAGCGCACCCGGAAAAAGGCAGAGATAACAGAACCATCTGAGAAAGAATAAATTACATAAAAAAGTCCGGCGCTCTGCCGGAATCAAGAGGTTTGACAGCCAGAGGGGGATAAGTAAATGATTTTGAAAAAAGAATGGATCGCCATGCTTCTGGCAGGCGGACAAGGAAGCCGTCTGTATGCATTGACCAGAGATATTGCGAAACCGGCGGTTCCGTTTGGCGGCAAATATCGCATCATCGATTTTCCGCTTTCCAACTGCGTCAATTCGGGCATCGATACCGTCGGTGTCCTGACCCAGTATCAGCCGCTTCAGCTCAATGAGTACATCGGCAACGGCCAGCCGTGGGATTTGGACAGAATCCACGGAGGCGTTTATACCCTGCCGCCGTATCAGAAGAGCTCCAACTCGGACTGGTACACCGGAACAGCCAACGCCATCTACCAGAATATCAACTTTATCAAACGGTATGACCCGGAATATGTGGTGATTTTGTCCGGCGACCATATCTACAAAATGGACTATTCCAAGATGCTGGAATTCCATAAGGAAAAACAGGCAGACTGTACCATCGCGGTCATGGAGGTTCCGTGGGAGGAAGCATCCCGCTTCGGCATCATGGCTTGTGATGAGGAGCAGAAGATTTTTGAATTTGCAGAAAAGCCAAAGGAGCCAAAGAGCAATCTGGCTTCGATGGGAATTTATATCTTCTCTTGGGATAAGCTGAGAAAGTATCTGGAAGAGGATGAGGAAAATCCGGAGTCGGAGAACGACTTCGGAAAGAACATCATCCCGAATATGCTCGGCAACGGCGAGCGGATGTACGCGTATGCCTTCCAGGGCTACTGGAAGGATGTCGGTACCATCGACTCTCTGTGGGAGGCAAACATGGATTTGCTCAACCCGAAGGTTCCGCTGGACCTGTACGACGACAGCTGGAAAATCTATGCGAGAAACCCGGTTATGCCACCGCAGTATGTTGCAGATGGCGCAGTGACCCGCGACGCGATGATCAGCGAGGGATGCTTTGTCGAGGGTGAGGTTGATTTTTCCATCCTGTTTGCCGGAGTTGTCGTGGAGAAGGGCGCAATCGTACACGACAGCATCGTGATGCCGGGCTCGGTCATTAAGGCAGGAGCGGTTGTAGAGTATTCGATTGTGGCAGAAAATGTTGTGGTCGGAGAAAACGCAAAGATTGGCTGCCGTCCGGAAAATGTAGAGGATAAGGATAACTGGGGTGTTACCGTCATCGCCAAGGGAATCCAGATTGGCAAGAATGTGACGGTTCCGGCAAAAGCGATGATTGAGAAGGATATTCCGGAGGTGGGCAACGATGATGAATAAAACATTGGGAATTGTGTTTTCTAATATGCACGATTCGACACTGGGACAGCTGACAGAAAACCGCACCATGGCGTCTGTCCCGTTTGGCGGCAGATATCGTCTGATTGATTTCGTGCTTTCCAACCTGATTAACTCGGGCATCAAGGATGTTGGTGTCATTACCAAGAGCAATTTCCAGTCGCTGATGGACCATCTGGGAAACGGCAAGGAGTGGGATTTGTCCAGAAAGAACGGCGGTCTGACCATCCTGCCTCCTTACGGCAGACAGGAGGCTGTTTACTATCGGGGCAGGCTGGAGGCTCTGGCAAACATTTATGCCTATATCCGCGACTCCAAGGCTGACTTGGTCGTCATGACCGACTGCGACAGCATCGCTTCGGTGGACTACGCAGATGCCATCCGCTATCACAAGGAGTACGGAGCGGACATCACAGTATTCTATCAGCATAAAAAGCTGCCGAAAAAATCGCACCGCGATGTTACCACCATCAGCATGGACGAAAACAGAAGGGTTACGGCAGCCTTTATCAATCCGGAGCACGAGTCCGGAAATGTGCTGCTGAATATGACCATCATCAGCAAGCGTCTGTTGGAGCGGATTATTGCAGATTCGACCAGCTCGAGCTACTACAGCTTTACACAGGGCGTCCTCCAGCAGGGCTGCCAGTTCCTGAAAATCTACGGCTATGAGTTTAAAGGATATGTCGCGGACATCAAGTCCCTCCAGTCCTACTATGACTGCACCATGGACCTGCTCAATCCGCAGGTCAGAGCACAGCTCTTCCCGCAGGACCGTCCGGTTTATACCAAGGTTCGTGACGAGGTTCCGGTCAAGTACAGAATCAACGCCTCTGCGAAAAATTCGATGATTGCAGACGGCTGCATCATCGAGGGAACAGTAGAAAATTCGGTAATCTTCCGTGGCGTTAAGATTGGCCGAGGAGCGGTGGTCAAGGATTCCATCATCATGCAGGGAACGGTTGTCGGGGAAAACAGCGTTCTGGATTGCGTGGTCACCGATAAGGATGTTATGATTCGCGATTCCAGAAAGCTGATTGGCTGCAAGGATTATCCGTTCTTTGTAGAAAAGGGTACCGCAGTATAATCAGGAAAGATGAAAACAGCAATCCAAAAGCCGGGGCAAATCTCCTCCCTTTCGCTCAAAGGGGAGGGATTTCCCGCCTTTATGAGAGGTTCATAAATCGGCTCTGATAGAGAGAGGAGCGTTCAAATCGATGAAAATTTTGTTTGTTGCAAGTGAGGCAAGACCTTTTATCGCATCGGGTGGACTGGCAGATGTAGCGGGCTCTCTGCCGAAGGCTTTGTGTGATTCCGGCAACGAGTGCCGGGTTGTCATTCCGCTGTATAAAAACATCCCCCAGCAGTTCCGGGAGAAGATGGAGTTCGTCCGCAATTTCAATGTTCCGCTGGCTTGGCGGAATCAGTATTGCGGTGTCTTTAAAATGTGTCATCAAGGTGTAGTATATTACTTCCTGGATAATGAGTACTATTTTAAACGCGACAATCTGTACGGATATTATGATGATGCAGAGCGGTTTGCATTCTTCTCCAAGGCATCGATGGAGATGCTCAACTACATTGACTATGACCCGGACATCGTACATACCAATGACTGGCACACTGCGTTGGTTCCGGTTTATCTGAATACTTTCTACCGCAGTATTCCAAAATATCACGATATCAAAACGGTATTCACCATCCACAATATCCAGTATCAGGGACAGTACGGCATGGAGATTGCGTGGGATGTTCTGGGTATCCCGGAATACCAGCACCCGATTCTGGAATATAACGGCTGCCTGAACATGATGAAGGCAGCAATCGTGCAGGTCAACGTTGTGAATACGGTCAGCCCAAGCTATGCTGTGGAGATTCATGACCCGTGGTTCTCCCACGGTCTGGACCCGATTCTGAACATGAAGGGCAACCGTGTCATCGGCATCCTCAACGGAATCGATGTTGCGGCAAACGACCCTAAGACCGACCAAGATATCTATAAAAACTATGACATCAAGACGCTGGATGACAAGAAGGTCAACAAGGCAGAGCTGATGAAGGAGATGGGACTCGAGCCGAACGAGGACAGAATGCTCATCGGCATGGTTACCCGCTTCGCTTCTCACAAGGGTCTGGATTTGGTCAAATACATCTTCGATGACCTGATGCGGGATCAAGTATCGGTTGTGGTTCTCGGCTCCGGCGAAAAGGTCTATGAGGACTTTTTCCGCGAGATGCAGTACCGCTATGCCGGAAGGATGAGCGTCAAGATTGGCTTCCTGCCGGCGCTGTCCAAGAAAATCTATGCGGGAGCGGATGTGTTCCTGATGCCGTCTAAGAGCGAGCCTTGCGGTCTGGCTCAGATGGTGGCGGCAAGATACGGCACCCTGCCGATTGTCCGTGAAACCGGCGGCCTGAAGGACAGCATCCACGACATGGGTACCGAAAACGGAAACGGCTTCACCTTCAAGACCTACAATGCACACGATATGCTGGGTGCAATCCAGAGGGCAGAAGGCTTGTACGGAAATAAACCTCTGTGGAAGGATGCCATGACCGCAGCGATGAGCTGCGATTTCAGCTGGGATAAATCTGCGGGCGAGTATGTCCGGATGTACCAGATGATTATGCAGGACTAACAGAATTATAAAAACGGAGCAGCGCTCGGATTTGGGCGTTGCTCCGTTTTTTTCGTCTTTCAGCTCTTTTGCAGAAGGCATGGGTTAGAACTCAGAGCAGCTTGCCGCCCTCCCGGACTAAACGGAAATCGACGATTTGTGCGACGACCTCCTCCAGCACAGCGTCCATCAGGGAAAAGTCCATCGCAGGCAGATAAAGCTCCTCCAAGCGGTCGTGCAGCTCCTTGTTTTCGGACAGGATGCCGACTGCCTGACCAATCATCTGGGCGGCGGCTTTGTTGTTGAAGGAGATGCGCTTCTTGTGGCGGCGGATGATGTCGTCCTCCCAAAAGCGTTTGGCGTGGATGCGCCGCTGCGGCTGAAGCCCGGACAGGTCGTGAAATCGGTTTTCGGTCAGGAATGCCATTCCCAGTTCGGGCAGCAGGAGGTGGTCAATCCTGCTGTGCGGGGCCAGAGGACAAAAGCAGGTGATAGGCGAATAGCCGTTTTCCAGCGCGCGACTTCTCAGAGCAGACAGAAAGAGAGGAGCTGCGCCGCCGCAATCGTCGCAGACAAAGCATAGCTTCGGGCAAAGCGAGGGGATGCTGTTGGTCAGAAGGGTCATGCCCTGCGCGTGAAAGGAGCTGAGAAAGCGCACCCTTTCCTGTGCGGCAGAGGCGGAGCGTCGCGGAAAATTTCGGGCAGCGAAGTGGCTTGCATAGGCGCTGAGCTTTTCCAGATTCAGGCAGCTGACCTCTATGCGGCTGGAATCGTTCAAAAAGCTGCGGGCGGCAGCTAGGCAGTTGACCGCTTGGGTGTAGTTTTTCGAGATGAGCCGGTTGATTTGACGAATCGTTTCGCTAGATCGGAAGAGCGTCGTGTAGGGAAAGAGTGTAGATCTCGGTGGTCGCCGT
>URFD01000084.1 GCA_900547015.1 uncultured Oscillospiraceae bacterium
ACCTTATGAATCAGGATGTTCTCTCCACAATCCAAAAATACCACTCCACGCTTCTCGAAGCGTCCGATATCGTCCCACTTCCCATCGCAATCGTGGACGCAACCTGTAGCCAGATTTGGGAAAATCGACATTTAAAGGAAAACTATCCCTTTTTGCAGGGCTCGAACACCGTTCGCTCTCTGCTGGAGGGATACGATTTGGACGCTTTGATGCTCACGCTGCGGACCCAGCAGTCCTCTTTTTCCTGTCCGTCCCGTCTTCCTCTGGTGGACACTGTGCTCACCTTCTCCCCGCTTTATGACCAAAACCAATTTTTGCTGGGGGCAACGGTACACTTCTCCATCAGCTCCACCGAGACCTTCCCCAGCGATGCCAACCATGTTCAGGAAATGATGAAAAATTTCAACACCTCTCTGCGAGACCCGTTGAGCTCCATCTTCTCGGGCATCTCCACCATGGCACGCAGGCTGGAAATCGACGACACCGTATCCTGCGAGGGGCTGCTCCAGCACCTACAGCAGAACTGTTACCACATGCTCAAGTCCTGCAACAGCCTGTCGGAATACTCTGCATACGCAAACGGGCTGGCAGTTTTGAATCTCAAGCTAACCAGCTTGAACAGCTATCTGGAGGACCTGCTTTCGCACCTTCAGATGATGCTCCGAAAGAGCGGCATCCGGCTGAGCTACACCCTGCCAGAGGAAAACATCATCCTCAATCTGGACCCCGACAAGCTGGTGATTGTCCTGACCAGCCTGATTTCCAACAGCGCCGCCTTCATGGAGGACCGCCCGGAGAGCGAGCGGCTCATCCAAATCAAAGTCACCCTCAGCAAAAGCCATGTCCGCTTTGTGGTATCGGACAATGGGGTCGGTATCTCTCCGGAGATTCTGCCGCATATCTTTGAGCCTTACTTTACCCGCGGACGCAGCGACCTGCATTTTTCCCACCTTGGGCTTGGTCTGACGCTGAGCCAGATGATTGTCCATCACCATCAGGGCGAAATATCCGTCCTCTCCTCGGAGGGACAGGGAACCGCTGTCACCTTCACCCTATCCCAAACCTTGGAAAATCGGGACAGCCACGAGCTGACCTTCTGCGACAATCCTGTGGAATACATCGTCAATTCCTATTCCCCGATGTATATCTATCTTTCGGATGTCTGCGACTGGGTTCTGCCCTAGCTTCACCCGGTCTTTCCGATTCGGAAAAAGCAAAAGGAGCGTATCTCTCTATCTCGAGAGATACGCTCCTTTTATCATTCTGCTATTATTCTACGGAAATGATGAAGTAGTAAACCGGCTGTTTGCCTGCAATCAGAACAACCTCTGCATTGCTGCCAACCTTTTCTGCGACTGCTTCCCGGATTTCCTCTGCCTGTTCCTCGGTCACATCCTCACCGTAAATCAGGGTGACAAAGCCCGCATCCTTATTCGGGGATTTGCGGAGCAGATTGTGGGTCAGCTTGACCACGGTCTTTTTCAGGTCGGTATCGACAAAGGACATCTTGCCGTTTTCCAGAGCCAGCAGTTCGCCCTTCTTGATGTTGTGGCCTTCGTAGTCACTGTCGCGTGCCGCAAAGGTGACCGAACCGGTGCCAACCTTTTCGTAGGCTTTAACCATATTCATCATGTTCTGCTTGCGGTCCTGTTCCGGGTCGAAGGCAAGCATTGCGGACAGTCCCTGCGGAACGGTCCGGGTCTGGAGAACATAAACCTTGCGGTCTGCCAGATTGGCTGCCTGCTCTGCTGCCATGATGATGTTCTTGTTGTTTGGCAGAACGAAAACTCGTTTTGCCGCAGTTGCATGGATTGCCGACAGAATATCGTCGGTGGACGGGTTCATGGTCTGACCGCCGCTGACCACATTATCGACACCCAAATCGAGGAAGAGCTGCTTGATGCCGTCGCCTGCTGCGACCGCTACAAAGCCGAATTCCTTATCTGGGTCCACTGCCTGATATGGGAATGCCTCCTGGCCCTCTGCTTCCAGATCGACCAGCTTGTTGTTGTCGCCGTGCTGTTCCTTCATGTTGTCGATTTTCATGTTGGTCAGGTAGCCCAGCTTCAGGGCAGCCTGAATCGCATTACCCGGCTCGTTGGTATGTACATGGCATTTGATGATTTCCTCATCGTCCACCACTACAACACAGTCACCGATGGATTCCAGATAAGCGCGCAGGGACAGCGGGTCTGCGTTCGGATTTTCTTTATTGACGATAAACTCGGTGCAGTAGCAGAAGTGGATGTCCTCTTCATTGAACTCTGCTGCAACACCATGAGCCTTCTTTTCCTTTGGAGCTGCCTGTGCGTCTTCCTCGGAAGGGACAATCTGGCCCTCTGCGATGACCGACAGCATTCCTTTCCAGATTTCTACAAAGCCCTGTCCGCCGGCATCCACAACGCCTGCTTTTTTCAGAACCGGCAGCATCTCCGGAGTCTGTGCCAGAGCGTCCTCTGCGCTGATCAGAATTTCCTTCCACATATCAGCCGCATGGAGCTCGCCCTCCTGCTGTGCAACCTGCTGTGCGTGCTCCGAAGCCAGTCTGGCAACGGTCAGGATGGTTCCTTCGGTCGGCTTCATAACAGCCTTGTATGCAGCAGCTACACCGAGGCTCAAGGCCTGTGCAATATCTCTTGCATCAGCGGTCTGTTTGCCCTCCAGTCCCTTGGAAAATCCGCGGAACAGCAGGGAAAGGATAACGCCGGAGTTTCCTCTGGCGCCGCGCAGCAGAGCGGAGGCCGCTTTTTTGGAGACCTGCTCAACGGTAACATCATCCTTGAGTGTCTCCAGCTCGCGCTTGGCAGCGTTGATGGTCATCGACATATTAGTTCCGGTATCACCGTCCGGGACCGGGAATACGTTGAGCGCGTCCACCTGCTGTCTGCAATTTGAAATACTGTTTGCTCCCGAGATGAACGCGTCCCGGAGCTGGGTTCCATTTATCACAATCAATACACTCCTTCATCCAACTGTCGTCCTCTGCGACGGCACAAAAATCCCTTGCCGCCGCGTTCCGGCAAACACCGGCTACTGTTTCATATCATCCACAAAAACATTGACCTTCGCCACCTGGAGACCGGTTGCCTCCTCGACAGTATAGCGGACTTTATTGACGATGCTTTTGACGATGGCAGCGATATTGACCCCATAGGTCACTGCGATATGAAGATCGATGACCAGACCGCCGGCGATGGTGCGGACCTTGACGCCCTTGTCCTGTGCGTCATCATTTTTCAGAAGATATCTCAATCCCCGCGAGGCCGTGCTTTCTACCATTCCGGCAACACCGAAGCACTCGGAAGCTGCATGACCTACCAGGTTCGCAAAATAATCCTGGGAAATATCGATCGAACCAAGATGATTTTCAAATTTGATCATATATCACACGTTCCTTTCTATCGCGCCTGTCGGCGCTTTTTAAGGGCATAACTATCGATGATACTTTATTATACCTTATTTTCGTGGCTTTGAACAGGCTTTCTCAGGGTTTTTTCTCCATTTCATGCTTTATTTACAAATAGCAGGCAGGAGGATTTCCCGGAAAGTGTCAAGTTTAACAACTGTTACAATCTTTACTCCGGCATCCACCCTACCGATTGGCTGATTCTGCCGGTTTCTGCCACTGGTCGATGTTCCAAAACAGGTCGCTGCGAACTGCGTTGACCTGTAGAGAAAACTCTCTGGAAAAGGAGAAGGTCCCATTTCGGAATGCCAGCGGAATGACCGGATATTCCTGAGCAAACCGCTCTGCAAAGCTGTCCCATCCCTCTCCTGTGGTAAAGGCGGTCTGATAGGCGGTCATCAGGGCCTCCGAAGGAAGGACGCCGTAGCCGTAGCGCTCTCCCCGCGTGAACAGATGGCTCAAATCCATATCGTCGCCCAGCAGAAGTTCACCCAGATAGAGGTCATAGGAGCCGGAATTTAAGGCATTGAAATAGCTTTCTCGATCTCTTCCGTCCAGCGTCACCTCAATCCCCATATCCGCAAGCCGGGCAGAAATCTGGTGTGCGGTCTGGGCGCGGTCGGCTCCATCGGTGCAATACAGGAGGCTGAGCTCCATTGTGTCACCCTCCGCTAAAACTCCTTGGTCACGGAGGATTGTCAGTGCCTCGTCCAAATCCGCCTTTTCCACCTTTCTCCCAGCAAGCGGTGCAAAGTTCGGATGCAGCGGAAGCTCCGACACCGACGCAGAGGTGGACAGTGCGGTCTGCACCACATATTCCCGGTCGATTGCGCGGCTGATTGCGCGGCGCAGAGTCGGATTTGCCGGATTGGTTCGATTGTTGTTCGCTCCCAGGAAAATCAGCTGATTGCTGACCACCGGATAATCCCCGGTGGACAGATTGCGGATGTCCCCCGAAGCTCCTTCTGTGTACAGGCAGTCGATGTCCCGGAGCTTGAGGCTGTAGGTCGCAACTCCCTTTTTGTCCAGCTCCACCAGCTCAATCTTCGGGATGCTGGATGCCGGTCCCCAGTGGTCCGGATTGCGCTCCAGCACAATTCCGTCCTCGCTTTCGGCGGCATAGCGGTAGCGTCCGCTTCCGATGTATCTTCCCTCCTGCTGCTTTGCCACCGGGAAGGTCAGCAGATTTGCAAAGAGTGCGTCCGGAGCCTTCAGGGTGATTTCCACCTGTCCCTCTGCGTTGACCCGATGCTCGCTGATTCCGCTGAGTGCATAGCGATAGAACGAGCCCTCCGCCATCGCCAAGGTCAGGCTGTCGTTGACATCCTTGGCGGTCAGCTCGGAGCCGTCGGAAAACACCGCTCCCGAGCGGACGGTCAAAACCCACTGGATTCCGGAGCCGCTGACGGTCGTCAGCGCAGGCTGCGCTTGAAAGCTGTCAGACAGCCGCACCGGCGAATCATAGAGCAGAGTCGCGGCTTTTCTGCTGTTCCAATCGGTGCAGTTCCACGGGGAGGCTGTCAAGCTGTTGTAATCGCAGGGGAGCTTGAGCAGCTCCACCGTGCTCTGTTCCAGCTCTCTGGTCTCGGATTCTCCCACCGTTAAATTTGGATTGAACGCCTGCTGCTCGCCGATTGTCGGCCGACCGCATCCGCCCAACAGCAGACACAGGCAGACAAGCGCCCCGATACTTTTTTGTTGATTCATTTTATTTTCTCCATTTATCCTGTCATATTGGAAACCCTGCTCTATTATAGCACATTCCGGCGGCAAACGCTTCCCTTTTTTCTCATTGGAAATTTCCTCCAGTCAGCCTTGCGGCTGTGCGCTTCTGCTTGATTTTTGCCATAGATTCAGGTAGAATAAAACCTAGAATTCGGGGCATGGTCCATCCTCCATCCCCACGAAGGGAAGCGAACTGTTTTGAATATTTTATTTTTAGGGGATGTTGTGGGGCGCTCCGGCTGTGAATTTGCTGCACGCCATCTTCCTGCCCTCAAATCGACCTATCAGGTTGATGCCTGCATCATCAACGGGGAAAACTCCGCAGAGGGCAACGGCATCACACCGGACAGCGCCCAGATGCTGTTCCGTGCCGGAGCCGATGTCATCACCACCGGCAACCATGTCCTGCGCCGTCGGGAAATCTACCCGGTGCTCGACAAGGAAAACGGCATCATCCGCCCTGCCAACTATCATGTCAGCGCGCCGGGCAGCGGTGTGTTTGTGTTGGACCGTCTGCGCTGGCAGCTGTGCGTCATCAATCTTCAGGGACAGGTCGGCATGGAGCCTTGCTCCAATCCGTTCGAGAAGGTGGACGCCCTGCTCAAGGAAATCCACACCCGCAACATTCTGGTGGATTTTCACGCTGAAATGACCTCGGAGAAAAAGGCGATGGGCTATTATCTGGACGGTCGGGTTTCCGCCGTTGTGGGAACCCACACCCATGTCCAGACAGCGGACGAACGCATCCTGCCGCAGGGAACCGCCTACATCACCGATGCCGGTATGTGCGGTGGAAAGAACTCGGTGCTTGGGGTTCGCAAGGATATCATCCTGCACCGCTTCCTGACCAACCTCCCCGTCCGCTTTGAATATGACCACGAGGACATCGAGCTGAACGCAGTTCTCATCAGCGTCGATTCCTCCACCGGAAAAGCGCAGTCCATCCAGCGCCTGTGCATCTGCGAAAATTAAGAAGATACCGAAAAAGGCTCAAAAAAGGAACCAGCCCCGAAATGGCAGACCACAAATCGGGGCGGTTCCTCTTTTTTTGATACACGATGCTTTGGTTCTGTTATTTACAACTCGGTGCCGTCGTAGGTATGGTCGCACAGCTCTCGGATTTTTTTCTGAAGCCCCAGAAAATCCTCGAAGGCATCAGGCTTGTTGTGCGGATTTCGCAGCAAAGCTGCCGGGTGGAAGGTTCCCATCATCCACACGCCGTCCTTTTCAAACCACTGACCATGCTGCTTGGTTACTTTAAAGTCCTTGTCAATCAGCGCGCAGGCGGCAATCCTGCCCAGACAAACGATGATTTTGGGGCGCATCAGCTGAAGCTGGCGGGTCAGGTAGCCAATGCAGCAGGCTGTCTCGTCCGGTCTTGGGTCACGGTTTTGCGGCGGACGGCACTTGACCATATTGGTGATATAAATATTTTTGGTTCTGGAAAGGTCAACCGCCTCCAGATATTTGTCCAGCAGAGCGCCTCCCCGTCCGACAAAGGGCATCCCCTGCAGGTCCTCGTTTTCTCCGGGGCCCTCTCCGACAAAAACCACCTCGGCATTTTCTAAGCCGACTCCAAATACCACATTGGTTCGGGTCTGGGCCAGCACACATTTCTGGCATCCCAGACATTCCTGCTTCAACTGTTCAAAGGTCTGTTCCATTTTTTTAGCTCCCCTACGGTTTTTATTTGGAACCATTATATCATATTCCGCCCAATTTGAGCAGAGGAGCAGGGCTTCTTTTTGAAA
>URFD01000085.1 GCA_900547015.1 uncultured Oscillospiraceae bacterium
AGGAATGATGCCAATGGCTATCTCAGTTGCTCAGGAAGATGTAATCAAGGTGCTTTCCTTTAATCTGCGCAGGGACTTCGGCCCACAGCGCAAAAACCGTTGGGAAACACGCAAGGCTCTGGCTGCGCGTATGATAGAAGAATCGGATGCCGCAATTATCGGAGTTCAGGAATTTCTGCCGAAGATGCGTCAGGATTTAAAAGGTTTGCTGGATGGATATAGCATCTTTGGGAAGGGCCGTCTGAGCGGCGGCAACCCAAACAATGACGAACACTCCGACATCATCATCAAAAATGAGGAGGTCGAGGTCAGAAATTGCAGTACCTTCTGGCTCTCCAAAAAACCGGATGTTCCCAGCCGTGCGCTTTTTGCGGTCTATCCGCGAATCTGCACGGTGGCAGAGGTCAAGCTCAAAAAAAGCGGCAGACGCCTGCGGGTCTTTAATACCCACTTTGACCATGTCAGCCCGATTGCCAGAACCTTCGGCGCTCGGATGATTCTCGAGCAGATTCATCAGTTCAACCAGAATGACCCGCTGCCCACCATCGTGATGGGAGATTTTAACGCAACCCCAAACAGCAAGGCGGTCAAGCTGATGCGGGAGAATCTCTCCGGCTATCAGGATGTCCGTTTGCAGGACATCTACGGCTCCCTGAACGAGCTGATTGGAAACACCTATCACGGGTTTAAGGGCAAGGTCAAACAGAAGTTTAAGCCAATTGACTACATCTTCGTGTCGGATGATTTTGAAATCGTCAAGGCTTCGGTGGATACCACCAGCTACGACGGCGCTTATCCGTCCGACCACTACCCGGTCAGTGCTGTGCTAAGGCTCAAATCAGCGTGCTGACAACAGGAAACCGCATACAGAAGGGGCGCTGTCCACCTCAAGTGGACAGCGCCCCTGTTCTGTCAAAAATATTACGCCAGCAATGTGTGCTCCAAAAGAATCTTGACGCCAATCAAAATGAGGACGACACCGCCAAAGACCTCGGCCTTGCTTTTGAGCAGGGAGCCGAAGGCTTTGCCCAGATAGGAGCCGACCAGAGAAAACAGCAGGGTGACCAGAGCGATGACGGCGCTTGCCCAGAGGATATCGACCTGAAGCAGCGCAAAGCTGACGCCGACTGCCAGCGCATCGATGCTGGTGGCAACGGCTTGGGTCAGGATGGCGCCGAAGGAAAGGGTGGTCTGGCACTCCTCCTCCTCGGGGTGGGCCGCTTCCCAGACCATCTTGCCACCAATCAGGGCAAGCAGGACAAAGGCAACCCAATGGTCGATGGACGAGATAAATTCGGCAAAGGTTTTTCCGAGGAAATAGCCGAGCATCGGCATCAGTCCCTGAAACAAGCCGAACATGGACGACCACAGCAGTGCGTTCCCAAAGAAGCTTTGTTTATCGCTGCGGCGGGAGGTACACATCCCATTGGTCATCGAGACGGCAAAGGCGTCCATGGCAAGTCCCACAGCAATCATCAGAAGATTTAACAATTGAATTCCTCCTCTTTTTGAGCTGACCACACAGTTTATTCCGGACAGCTACCTGATAGTATGGCAGAACCGGGAGGAACAGACAATCTGAAAATTGCACTTTTTCGGCTTTCGGGCGGAAGGATGGGCGGAACATCCGGCGGAGAAAACAACCGCCCTCAGCTGTTTTTTAGATGAAAACACAAAAATCCCTCCTTTTTTGAGGCCGGAAAGGAGGATAACAGTAGAAAATTTACCACCTGTTCAAGAAATTAGAGGAGCAGTATTGTAAAATAGGAAGGAGAAACGCAGCAGCGGAGGGTAAAGGGACAGTGTTTGGATACATCAAGCCGCTCAAGGCAGAATTAAAAGTCAAGGAATGGGAAGTCTATCAGGGAATCTACTGCGGGCTTTGCAAGCAGCTGGCAAGCCGATACGGGCTGTTTGCACGGATGACCCTCAACTATGAGTTCGTTTTTCTGGCGGTGCTGGATATGGCGCTGAGAGAGGAGCAGATTCGGTTTTGCCAGCAAACCTGCATGGCGCATCCGTTCCACAAGCGAACCTGCTGTATGGGCAACCAGAGCTTGGAGCTGTGCTGTGATGTGGCGATGCTGCTGACCTGCTGCAAGCTGGAGGATGACCTGCACGACGAAGGGCTGGCAAAGCGGCTGGCAGTGCGGATGGTTCTGCCGTTTGCAAGGCGGGACCGCAACCGGGCAGCGGCCTTTCGGCCGGAGCTGGCAGAGAAAATAACAGCGCAGATGAAACGACAGCAGGAGCTGGAGGACCGACACTGTGCCTCGGTGGATGAGGCAGCCGAGCCGACCGCCTTGCTGATGGAGGCAGTGCTGGGGGTGCTGTCCGAGGACCCAGTGAGAAAGCGCATATTGCAGAGGCTAGGCTACCTGCTGGGGCGGTGGGTCTATCTGGTGGATGCGCTGGACGACTGGGACGAGGATGTTCGGCAGGGACGCTACAATCCCTTTGCCGAGCAGGCAGGTCAGGAATCGGCAGAGTGCAGACAGCAGCGGTATCAGGATGCCAGAGGGAGCTTGTATCTGACCATCGCAGAGATGAGGAAAACCTATGACCTGCTGGAAATTCGCTCGCTGGACACCATTCTGGAAAATGTGCTCGACCTGGGACTGCGACATTCGGTCGACCGGATTCTGGAAAAACGGCTTCAGGAGCAGCAGGCCTGACAAACGGGCAAAAATGAAAGATGAAACGAGATAGAGAGAGGGCAGCAAAAGATGACAGATCCATATCAGGTGCTGGGGGTTTCGCCGAGCGCTACCGATGAACAGATTAAAACTGCTTATCGGGAGCTGGCAAGAAAATATCACCCTGACAACTATGCCAACAATCCGCTGGCGGATTTGGCACAGGAAAAGATGAAGGAAATCAACGAGGCGTATGACCAGATTCAGCGCCAGCGCAAACAGCAGCAGAGCTACAGCGCAGGAAACGGCTACTCCCGCCAGAGCTATGGAGGCCAGAGCTACTCCAATCAGGGCAGCACGCAGTTTGCAGATATTCGACAGCTGCTCAATGCCAACCGAATCAGCGATGCCGAGGAGCTTCTGGAAGGGATTCCGGCTCAGCAGCGCGACGCGGATTGGTATTACCTCAGAGGTCGGGTATTCTATGTTCGGGGATGGCTGGACCAGGCATACAGCTACTATGTGCGTGCCAACCAGATGAACCCCTCCAACCCGGAATATCAGGCGGCGCTCAACCAGCTGATGTGGCAGCGCAACACCGGACGCCCCTCCGGAAATTACGGCGGAGACTACCGGAATGTTCAGACGGGCGGATGCAGCGGATGTGATATGTGCATGGGTCTGATGTGTGCGGACTCCTGCTGTGAATGTATGGGCGGCGATTTAATCAGCTGCTGCTGATAACAGCTGTCACAGAAGTTTTAGGAAGTGATGTTTTGATTAAGAAAAGTACGCAGGTGGCGATGGGCGGAATTGCTTCGGCACTGTGCCTTCTGCTGATGCTTTTGACGATCATCCCAATTGCCACCTATACGATGCCGGCGCTGGCAGGAATGGTGCTGATCGTTGTTGTCATCGAGAACGGCTATTCTACGGCGTGGATGGTGTATGCCGCGGTGGGATTCCTTTCCCTGTTCATCTGTCCGGACAAGGAAGCAGCGATGCTGTTTGTCGGATTTTTTGGCTATTACCCGATTATCAAGGGCAAGCTGGAACGGATTCGGATTCGAGCGGGAGAGTATGCCGCCAAGTTTATCATCTTCAATGCGGCGATGGTGGCAAACTATCTGGTTATCATCTTTCTGTTTGGGATGCAGGAGATTTTGGAGGAGGTCGGCCCGCTGGGTCAATACAGTGTGCTGGCACTGCTGGCACTGGGCAACGTGGTCTTTTTTGTCTATGACCTGGCATTGTCCAAAATCATCATGGCATACAAATATGTTTTGAGAAAAAAGATTTTCCGCAGAATGGGATAATCGCAGGAGGGAGAGCAGAAGGCTCTCCCTCTTTTTTGTTGTTTTGGCTGGGCGGTGATTTTGCCGCAGCCCGACGCATATCCTCTTGTCAGGGGGAATGGATGATGAAACTCAATCAAAACAGCATTTTTTACCACTGCCTTCTGCTGAGCTCCTCCTCAGTGGCCTTGCAGCTTTTGGGATTCGGCTACCGCATCCTGCTGGGAAGGCTGGCAGGGGCGCAGGCAATCGCGGTTTACGGGCTGGTGATGTCGGCATACAATGTGGTGCTTTCCTGCACTCTGACCGGGGTGGCGCTGTCGGTGTCCCGAATCGCCTCCTCGTATCAGGCGCTGGGTCAGGCAAGGTCGATTATCCGCCTGATTCGGACGGCGCTGTTTTTGTTTTTGGGGTTGTTCTGCCTGCTGGCAATCCCGTTTGGTGCGGGCAGAGAATTTCTGGCAGCTCGGGTTTTGGGCAATCCGCAGACTGCACCGTCGCTGCTGCTGATTGTCCCGTGTCTGTTTTTGACGGGCTTTGAGAATGTCCACAAGGCTTTTTTCTATGGGACTGGTCAGACAGTGCCTCCGGCCATCTCGGAGCTGCTGGAGATGCTTTGCAGGATTGTCGGGGTGCTGGTGCTGTTCTCGGTGCCAAGGCAGACAGCCTTGCCGGAGGACGGTCAGGCGGCGGCACGAATCGTCTGTGCGATGATTTTCAGCGAAATCATCAGTGCGGGTTTTCTGACCCTGCTGTATCGGCAGCGCCGAAAAAAACTGGAGGGAGCGGACGAAATCCCGACCGAACGCATCCTGCGGGATATTGCGGCGGTAGCGGTTCCGGTCTCCCTGTCCACCTTGCTGGGACGGCTGATTTCTTCTGCGAACATGGTGATGATTCCGCGAATCTTAATGCAGTCCGGAAGCGGGTACGAAGCGGCGATGGAGGAGTTTGGGGTCTTGTCCGGCATGACCATGCCGATGCTGATGCTGCCGTCGGCCTTTTTGTCGCCATTGATTACCGTGCTTAGCCCCCGATTTTCAGCAGGGAAGGTGTTGGACGATACCGCGATGATTCGCCGCAAGGCAGGCAAAGCCCTGCATATCGTGGGGCTGCTGGGTATCCCTTCGATGGTGGTGATGCTGATTGCAGGTCGTCCGCTGGGTCAGTTCCTGTATCGGAATCCGCAGGCAGGAGCGCATCTGCCGATGCTGACCGCCCTGACGCTGGCAGGATTTTACTATGCCGCGGCGGAGAGCGTTCTGGAAAGCATCGGATTGCAGAGGCGCTGCTCGGTGCTGACCGTTCTGGCAAGTCTCATCGGGCTGGGCTGTACCCTGATTCTGGGCGGTCGGCTGCATCTGGGAATGATGGGTTTTTTGTGCGGGGAACTGCTGTCCTCGCTGATTGGCAGTGTCTGCTGTCTGGTGTGGCTAAAGCGGCAGACGGGGCTGGAACTGCGGTGGAGGAACTGGGTGGGCCGACCGCTGCTTGCATCGGCGACAGCCGGGACGCTGATGCGGCTGGTGCTGGTGCGCCTTGCTGCTCTGGAAATTGCTCCGGCGCTGGCTCTGGCATTTTCTGCCTGCCTGTTTCTGCTGCTGTATACTCTTTTCCTCAGGCTGCTGGGAACCGACTTCTGGGAGTACACCCGCAGCACCCTGTTTCTCTGCGAGGAGAGTTGTCAGCCGGAGAGGAAAGTATTATAATAAAAGAAAAACGGCAAGGAGGAAGGATTGTGGCAGTACAGAAAAAGGAATTTGGGGCGCTGGCAAGCGGAGAGCAGGCGTTCCTGTATACCATCACCAACCAAAAAGGAGAGTCGGTCAGCCTGACCGATTATGGTGCATCGGTGGTTTCGCTGCTGGTGAAGGACCGTGAGGGAGCGCTGCGGGACATTGTGCTTGGGTGCGACAATGCCGCTGCCTATGAGCAGCAGACAGCCTGCTTGGGCGGTGTGCCGGGCAGACACGCAAACCGAATCGCAGCGGGCAGATTTGTTCTCAATGGCAAAACCTACAAGCTGGAACAAAACAACGGGGAAAACCACCTGCATGGCGGGTCCCACGGCTTCCACCGCAGACTGTGGCAGGGCTATGCGGATGGTCAGGACAGCGTGGTTTTTTCCCGATGGAGCCCGGACGGGGAAGAGGGCTATCCGGGAAATCTTGTTGTTTCGGTTCGGTACACCTTCGATGACCACTCTCGGCTGGTGATTCGCTACCGTGCGATGTGCGACCAAGACACAGTCCTCAACCTGACCAACCATGCCTATTTTAATCTGGACGGACACGACAGCGGCAGCGTCGAGAGCCAGCGGCTGAAGATTCATGCCGATGCCTTTACCGAAAACGACAGCGGATGCCTGCCGACCGGACGAATCGTCTCGCTGGACAGCGAGGAGGGTGCGCCGCTGGATTTCCGCAGATGGAAGGAAATCGGCAAGGACCTGCATCGGGACAATCTCCACCTGAAAAACGGTTCGGGATATGACCACAACTATATCCTGAGACCAAGGAAGGACAAGCCCTGCGCGCTGGCCTACAGCCCAAACAGCGGCATCCGTCTGGAGTGCCGCACCACCCAGCCGGGTCTCCAGCTGTACACCGGCAACTTTTTGGAGGAATCCAACATTGTGGGAAAGGGCGGAGCGGTTTATCACAACCGGGACGGCTTCTGTCTGGAAACCCAGCATTTCCCGAATGCGATGGAGCATCCGGAGTTTCCCAGCGTGGTGCTACGGGCAGGCGCGGTGTATCGGGAAAAGACCGAATACCGTTTTCGTTGCAAATAGATGATGTACACCCCGCCGGAATGTCCGCACATTCC
>URFD01000086.1 GCA_900547015.1 uncultured Oscillospiraceae bacterium
ACAAAATTTTTGTCGCTATTGACCCTACCCTTGATATTGATTTCAGCTATCAGATGTTATACTCTAATAGATAAGGGATATATTTTCATGGACGACATCCGATTGTCTGCTGTCCAACAAATTAGATCAAGGAGGCCTCTTTACTTGGAAAATATTGCTCCTGTTTTACATACAATCTCCGCCGGTGGATATGACCACATCTTTTCCCGCCTGTATCGGGAATCCACCCTGCCCCATCACCGCGAACGCTACTGCCGTTTGCTGGAAACCTTTGCCAAAACCTTTCCGCAGGCACAAACTCCTCGCCTGTTCAGTGCGCCGGGACGCACCGAAATCAGCGGAAACCACACCGACCACCAGCGCGGCTGCGTCGTTGCTGCCAGCATCAATCTGGATATGATCGCTGCTGCCGCACCAAACGACAGCAATCTGGTGCGGATTCAGTCGGAGGGCTTCCCGTATCAGGAAATTGATTTGAGCGATTTGTCCGTTCGCCCCGATGAAATCAACACCACCCCCGCCCTCATCCGCGGCACTGCTGCTACCTTCCATGAGATGGGCTACCGCATCGGCGGCATCGACCTGTGCGTTTCTTCCGAGGTGTTCGGAGGCTCGGGACTTTCCTCCTCCGCTGCGTTCGAGGTCCTGATTGGAACCGTGTTCTCCTACCTCTACAATGACGGCTCCCTGGACCCAGTGCTGGTTGCACAGATTGGACAGATTGCCGAAAACAAATTCTTTGGCAAGCCCAGCGGTCTGCTCGACCAGATGGCCTGCTCGGTCGGCGGATTTGTTTCGATAGACTTTTTTGACCCGGCTCACCCCAGAGTGAAAAAGACCGACTTCAGCTTTTCCTCCTGCGGCTATACCATGTACATCGTCGATGTTAAGGGCGACCACTCCGACCTGACCGATGAGTATGCCGCCATCCCTGCTGAGATGAAGGCGATTGCCGGCTTCTTCGGAAAAGAATATCTGCGTCAGGTTCCGATGGAGCAGTTCTATCAGAACATCCCGGCTCTGCGGAAAGCCACCTGTGACCGTGCCGTTCTGCGCGCGCACCATTTCTTCACCGAAAACCTGCGGGCTCAGGAGGTCGCTCAGGCCCTCAAGGAACAGGATATGCCGCATTTCCTGCACCTGTGCCAGCAGTCCGGACGCTCCTCTTATATGTTCCTGCAAAACATCTACCCCAGCATGACACCGCTCTCCCAGCCTGCCAGCGTTGCGCTGATGGCAGCAGAGCATCTGCTGAACGGTCAGGGAGCCTGCCGCATCCACGGAGGCGGCTTCGGCGGCACCATTCAGGTGTTTGTTCCGGACCGGATGGCAGCGTCCTTTGCCGAGCAGATGGAGCAAATCACCGGAAAAGGCAGCTGTCACCTGCTGTCCATCCGTCCCTGCGGCGGCATCGAACTGACCGCCCAGCACGAATAAACAAATTTCATCAGATACAGGAGGAATCAGCATGGCTGAATTAAGATGGCATCCCCTGATCCAGGATTGGGTTATGATCAACTCGAACCGCCAGAACCGCCCTCAGATGCCCAAGGACTGGTGTCCGTTCTGCCCGGGCTCCGGAAAGGTTCCGGACCATTATGAGGTTCTCAAATACGATAACGATTTCCCTGCGCTTTCCCAGAATCCGCCGGAGCCGGACGATGTTGCCAACGACTTTTTCAAAGTTCGTCCGTCCTACGGAAAATGTGAGGTCATCCTCTACTCTCCCGGCCACACCACCACTCTGGCAGAGCTGAGCGACGAGCACATGAAAAAGCTGGTAGACCTGTGGGCAGAGCGGTACGCCGAAATCCGCAAGGATGAGAACATCAAATACATCTTTATCTTTGAAAACCGCGGCAGCATGGTCGGAACCTCCATGCCGCACCCACACGGCCAGATTTACGGCTATTCGGTCATCCCGAAGAAGCTACAGCTGGAGCTTGCCTCCGCGCAGGAGTACCGCGCAGAAAAGGGCCGCTGCCTGTTCTGCGATATGCTGGCAGCTGAGCAGGAGTTCGGCAAACGCATCGTCTTTGAAAACGACTCCTTTACCGTGTTCCTGCCGTTCTTCACCGAGTACCCCTATGGCATCTATGTTTTCCCGAAGCGGCACATCTCCCACATCACCCAGATGACCGAACAAGAGAAGGCAGACTTCGGCATCACCCTCAAGCAGATTGTCGGGATGTTCGACACCATGTTCGAGAAGGAATTCCCATACATGATGTGTATGCACAACGCACCGGTCAACAGCGGCGATGTGGATGCGGACTTCCACTTCCATGTTGAATTCTTCCCACCGCTGCGCTCTGCAAATCAGCAGAAGTTTAACGCCTCCAGCGAAACCGGCGTATGGGCTCACTGCAACCCACGCTGCCCGGAGGAGACTGCTGCCGAGCTGCGCGAAGCTTACGACCGTTATCAAAATTCCCTGTAACGAGCAAACAGGAGGATTGTCCAAGACAATCCTCCTGTTTTTTCTCTGTATTCTTTCACCGCTTCCACCGGAAACGGTTGAATCATCGGGAACCCCAAGGCAATTCCCAATCATAAAACAGCTCCCTGCTCCATAAACATAGGATTAAAAAGGGAGGACTTGTTTTATGAGCCAAACCATCCTGCTTGCGGTCATCGCCGTCTGTGCGCTGATTCAGGCTATCTTTCTGCTCAACCACCGTTATCTGGTTCGCGGCACCCTGCTGTCCGCTGTCAGCGGTCTTGTCTGCCTTGTCGGCCTTGAGCTGTGGTTTCCTGCCTTGGGTCTTGCCGCCGCAGCTCCCAGCTGCCTCATCAGCGCTGTGTTCGGGATTCCCGGCTGCATTTTTCTTTTGCTCATCAAATTGATTTGCGGGCTGTGATGGTCTATAATAGAGCTATCCCAACATAAGGAGGAATCGCTTTGGCGAAAAGACCGCAATATGAAATCGCTTGGACACAGGGCAAGAAGGGCAGCGACGATGCCTTTTATGTGCGTGCCTGCGTCTTTGTCATCGAGCAGGGCTTTCAGGTCGAGTTCGACGACCTGGACAAAACCTGCTGGCATCTGACCGTATATGACCGTGGAGAGCCAATCGGCGCCGCCAGAATCTATCAGGCACAGGATGGTGCATGGCAGCTTGGCCGCATCTGCGTGCTGGAAGAGTACCGCGGCAAAAAGGTCGGCAGACTCATTCTGAGCAGCTGCGAGGAAAAAATCCGCCAGCTCACCAAGGGAGGACCGGCTCTTGCCCGTTTGGGCGCACAGGTCCGTGCAAAGGGCTTCTACCTCAAAAACGGATATACCGCATCCGGCGAGGAGTATCTGGACGAATCCTGCCCACACATCACTATGACCAAACAGCTGTAACCAAGACAAACCGGCATCGCTGAAAATCGCGATGCCGGTTTTGTTTTGCCCGAACCTTTTGGTTTTCGCAAATGCTTCTAACCCGAGCCATCAAAAAATCCCCGCAGGAACCAAAGCCTGCGAGGATTTCAACGCAAAGTAAAATTTTCAAAAAGGCTACTGCTCCAGCTTGCCCATCCACAGTGCGATGCCGCCTCCGGCTATCAGCGTCACCACCGACAACACGGTATGCAGTCCGGGCGTGTGGCCTGCGCTGAGGATAATCGGCAGAATCGAGCCTGCAATCAGGCCCAGTATCGCAAAGTAGGTCTGCTGTTCGTGGTGCTTCATGCAGTAGTTGATGATCTTTGCACCCCCGAACAGTCCCACCAGCACCCCAAATGCCACCGGAATCAGAATCGGGAGATTGAGCGCCGAGATGGCAGTCAGCACCGAGGTGTAGGCGCCCAGCAGAACCAGCACCATCGAGCCGCTGATGCCCGGCATAATCATGCAGGCCGCCGCTACTGCACCGGATAAAAACAGCCGAATCGCCGTCATCAAGGTCAGGCTGGTAATCAATGCGCTACCCTCATCCGAGACATTTTGCAGAAGGGTCATCAACAGCATGACCGCAAAGCAGACTGCAAAGGGGATTGCGCTGGATTTTTGGAACTTTTCTCGGGAGGCGCGGCGGTAAATCATCGGGATGCTGCCCAGAATCAGACCCAGAAAGAAAAAGTTGGTCGGCATAGAATAGCTGCCCAGCAGATATTTGATGAGGTGGCTGAACAAAACGATTCCCAGCACCGCCCCCAAGCCAATCGGGAGCAGGTAGAGAACCGACTTTTTAAAATCTTTTTTCAGGTCCGAGACCGCCGAGATGAGCTTATCGTAAATGCCCATCACCACTGCCATGGTTCCTCCGCTGACACCGGGGATGATATTGGCAACTCCTACAACAAGTCCCTGAACCATACGAGTTAAAAACTCCATCCGTTGCTTCTCTCCTTATCCATTTTTTTCAATCTGAATCCAGCTCGCCCTTCCTTTCATGAGCTGACCTTTTGCTGGTCCATCAGCCCCGAAAATGCCGTGAAGCAGCCTCCTGCCAAAATCGGGAGATAAAAGGTCAGCAGCCTCCATAAGATGATGGCAAGATTCAAAAAGCCTTTTGGAAAAAACATGGCGAACACGGTATGAAATCCCAGCTCTGCACCGCCTGCTGCACCAGGCAGCGGGACAAAGGAGGTAAAATTGAGCACAAAGGCTCCTGCGCAGACCATCAGCAAAACATCCGGATGCCCCAATCCGAAGGCGCAGAAGATGCAGGTCGGGACCAAAAAGAAGGCTGTCAGCTGTAGGGCAGTCAGCAGGGACATCACAGCGATTCCCGCAAGGTCCTGACGCATCTGGGCAAAGCCCTGATAAAACTGCCCCAGCTCCTTTTGGATGCGTCGGTTGGCTGCCTCTTCCTGCTCCGGTGTCAGCAACCCGATGCGACGAATCAGCTTGACAATCCCGTACAAAAAGCGCTCGGTCGGCTTGCGGAAAAATCCCAGACAGATTAGCCCCACAATGACCAGAATATTGACCCCGAACCCAATCAATGCAAGCCAGCCGATTGCAGAAATGCGGCCTGCCATCCTTGGAAAGCACCACAGCAGAGTAACCGCAGAATATACCGTCAGGATAAACTGGTAGACAATAAATTTTATCATCAGGGAGCAGCTTGCCAAGGAGAGCGGAACCCCTGTTTTCACCAGATGCAGCGCCTGCATGGGCTGACCCCCACTGGAAAACGGGGTGATGCAGTTAAAGAACTGGCCAATCATCGTTGTACAAAGGGTGTCAGCCAGCCGCTGGGTCGGAACAACCTTGCGGATTGCCCGATGCAGTCCTGCCGCCTCCAACAGCCAGTAGACCACCATCAGCCCCGTTGCTGCTGCCAGCCATCTCAGCCGCACCTCCTGCATCAGCTCCCACAGGTCGTGCAGGCTGTATTCCCTGGTCAGCCAGACGCCGAGGAGAACAAAGGTCACCGCAAGAAAGATGAGACTCCAGCCATAGCGTTTTCTCCTGACTTTCATCTTACTCCTCCTGTCTGCGAATACTTTCCTCCAGCATCTGGTGATAAAACCGACGCCACATCGACAGGACGTGCTCCTGACCATAGAAGTCATTTCCGCATTTTGCCTTTGCCATCGCCTGTGCATAGTAGTCCGGCTCTGTTTTCAGGCGGTCTAACTGATTCAAGAATTCCCGGTCGTCCGACGCCGCCAGATAATATCCATCCAAAATGACCTTGTACAAGTCCAAATCCCGCAGAAGAATCGGAATGCCGCAGCTCATCGCTTCCAGAACGGTCATCGGGAACAGCTCATCATAGCTGGGCAGCAGCATCACATCGCCCATCTGATAAATCTCTGCCATCTTCTCCCGCTCAATCAAGCCGGTAAAGTGCAGGTTATCCGGGTGCTCCTTCACCAGCTGCTCGATTTCCCGATGTCCATCGCTGATGCTGCCAAAGGAAAAATCTCCTGCCCAGACAAACTGCATCTGCGGACGCTGCGCTGCCAGCTTGGCAAAATCCGCTACGCCCTTTCTGGTTTGCAGCTGTCCTGCACAGACCACCGTAAAGCGGTCCAGGTCCAGCCCATAGCGCACACGCAGCTCCCGCTTTTTCTGGAGGTCTGCTGGGAAAAATCGGCTGCTGGAAACATAGTTCGGAATATAGGTCACCCGCTGCGGGTCGATTCCATACGTTTCGATTTTGGGGATAAAACACGGGTTGACGGTAACCAGATGGTCCATGCTCTTATAGAACTGGATGAGATAACCATAGAATGCCTTGCGGAATGCCTCCGGCAGCTTCAGGCTCTGGTCCACCGTTTCCGGCAGAAAATGCACCGAGCCGACCACGATGCTCTTCATCTTTAAAAAAGGAACCTGAACATAAAATTCCGGATTCACTGTATGGATGTGGGTGATGTCTCCAACCGTCTTAGAATTAACCAGCACATTCAGGTGGAAATCATGTTCATCCCCCTGCAATCGGTCGAGCCTGCCTGTTACCAACTCCAGCTCTTCCTCATAGGCAGACAGTACCCCCTGCCCTTTTACTGCCTCTGCACGCGACAACATATTCAATGTGAACTCTTTCATTCGTCCTTCCTCCTTCGTTTAAAAGCCGATCCTGTATCTTTTTTACAGATTTCCTTTCTCAATCAAAACGAAACAGCAAAGCCTCTGCTCTGCATCCATGCAAAAAAGTTCATCAAATGTTCCGGTAATCGTCACGGAATTTGATTCTGTTCCTTTTTAGAAAAAGGGCAAAAACCTAGCTTTTGCCCTTTTCTTCTTCGTTATTAGTCCTCGTCCAGCTCGTTGACCTG
>URFD01000087.1 GCA_900547015.1 uncultured Oscillospiraceae bacterium
TGAAACAGAGCCTTTGGTCATAATTGTTGTTTACAGTATGATTGTATCATAATTTTCAATAAAATTCCAGCAGAGCAATAGATTTTTTCAATAATACCGTCGGCGAAATTTTGACTCAAAAATAGGAAAATCAGCATTGTTGAGAATATGCTGTATTGATTAAGCAAATTTCCAGCAAGGTGTAAGGAGTCATCGTTTATTCTGCATAGGAATTGGTTCTGGATTCCTTACAATAATACCATATTTTTAGAGGAATTACAAAGGGTTTTATGCGGTTTCCCGGAATTATTTTAAAAAATTGGTAGGGGAGGCTACGCCAGAATCAAAGAGCTGACATCGATTCGGCGGGCAGACCCCAGCAAATCCCGGTCGTGGTAATCAAACAGCAGGGCAACCGGCCCGGCAGCGTGGGTGACAGGGTCGAAGGAGAAGATTTGCAGGTGGGAGGTTTTGCTCAGTTGCTTGGAATCCATGCCCTGACAGGAAGGGAACAGGCGCTGCATCAGCTCCTCGTCCCGATAAAAGCTGCGAATCTGTTCCCGATAGGCAAGGTTCTGCTCGCCGCTGACCCAGTCTGGCAGCTTTTTGGGCTTGGTGTGGCAGCACAGGTCGAACAGACACAAATCGTGCAGCAGGGCAAGCTGGGACAAACGCTCCGGATGGCGGGCAAAGTAGTAGTCCTTGAGGGTGGTGCAGCGGTCCTCCAGATTTTGCGGAATCAGGTGCAGACCCTGCTCCACGCGGTATCTGCCAAAATCCAAAAAGAAGGAGAAGGCGGAGTCCTCCTGGTCCAGCATCCAGCTGATTTGATTGGGGAACAGGCCGCTGTTGTAGTAATCCTCCACTGCCGCTTCCATGTCCTTGAGTCGGAGCAGCTCGGCATACGAAATCCATCGGGTGCGGACGACCTGAAAGGGAGCCTTGCGGCTGTAGACCAGACCGTACTCCTGAGCCGCCTGTGCCATGTAGGAGCCCTTGAGCACCTTGAGAAAGCCCAGCTGCATCTGTTGAGGGCGAATCTGCATCACGGTATCAAAGCTCCTGCCGAAGCTGTCAAAATCCTCATAGGGCAGTCCGGCAATCAGGTCCAGATGCAGGTGGATATTTTTCGGACGGTCCAGCTCCCGACAGATGGCAAGCAAGCGTTCGGTGTCGGTGGTTCTGCGGATTTCCCGAATGGTGTCCGGGTTGGTGGACTGTACGCCAATCTCAAACTGGAACAGCCCCTTACGGATCGTTTTGAGGAAATCGATCATCTCTTGGTCGATCAGGTGGGCGGTCAGCTCAAAGTGAAAGTTGGTGATGCCGTTGTCGTGCTCTGCCAGATACCGCCAGATTGCCATGGTGTGTTCCTTGGAGCAGTTGAAGGTGCGGTCCACAAATTTGACCTGACGAACCTTCGCATCCAGAAACCGCTGAAGCCGCTCGAAGCACAGGTCGAGGGGCAGATAGCGCACCCTGCCTGCCACCGAAGAAAGGCAGTAGCTGCATCGGAAGGGACAGCCGCGAATCGATTCAAAATACAGGATGCGGTCGGACAGCTGCTCCAAATCCGGATAGGGGAAGGGCAGCTGCGCCATATCCAGTACCTCCGCAGAGGGGTTGCGGACAATCTGCCCGGAAGCATCCTTCCACACCAGAGAGTGAACCTCGTGGATGGTTCGGGCTCCGGACAAAAATTGCAGATATTCCAGAAAGGGTGCCTCGCCCTCACCGCAGAGCACCGCATCAAAGGCGGGCTGTTCCCGAAGCAGCTGCTCGCTGTTGTAGCTGACTTCCGGGCCTCCGGCAAGGATGGTGACATCGGGACAGATGCGGCGGTATTCCTCCGCAAGGTCGAGCATCATCTCGATGTTCCAGATATAGCAGGACAGCAGCAGAACGTCCGGCTGCTGTCGATAGATTTCGTCCAAAATATCGGGCAGGTGCTGGTTGATGGTGTACTCGGCAATCTCGCAGTCGTAGCCTCTATGGGCGGCAAACTGGTGCAGATAGCGCACCGCCAGATTGGTGTGGATATATTTGGAATTTAATGCGGTCAAAAGAATCTTCATGAAGGTTCGCTCCTTGCTCAATTTTCATCGTCTTTCTTGATGATACCACAGGATGTCGGGATTGAAAATATACAAATTTGATTAAAGAGGAAAATCGCGGGGAAGAATCAGGGAAAGAAATCTGCGTCCACTGGAAAAAATTTTGGAGGATAGGCAGTAATCAGCCAAGAGGAGGGCACCTATTATGATGGAAGATTATGGAAGCCGCAGGGCAAAGCTCGGAATTTATTCCGACCGGGTGGTTCTGTCGGTGGAGGAACATACAGAGGAGGCAGGCAACTACTGCCTTTGCCGCAAGGAATGGGAGGAGGATTTCCTGGACGCGCAGGGCTGCGTACTGCGGGAATCGCTTCTGAAGGCGCTCGAACGGCTGGTGTTACGGGCAAAGCAGCTGGATTGCAGCCAAATGGTTTGTCTGGGTTGTGGGCTCCTGCGGTATGACGATAGCGGCTTGCAGCAGTTTCTCGGGGAGCGGCTGGGGATTCCGGTCTGTGCCGTTTCGGGCAGCGAGCAGTCCCGGGCAGCCTGCATGGGGATGCAGCGGAGTGTTCCGGGCTCCTGCGACTGTGAGGCAGGGATGCACAGCTCGGACATGAGCACCCAGATTTTTTCAATGAATCGGGAATCCGGCTGGCAGGAGAGCTTTCCGCTGGGTTGGAGATTCCTCTGGCAGAAGTACGGCAGCTTGGTGCCGGACCGGGTTAAGGAGGAGCAGATGCGTCAGGAAATCAAGATGATGCTGGAGATGACCTCCCTGCCAAAGCAAAGCGGATGCGGAAGGCTTTGTGCCGCCGGTCTGGATGCGGCAGCGCGGTTCCTTTGGCTGACAGCCGGCAGCGCCGAACGACCCGGAGAAGGCATCAGCATCGAGAGAGAAATCTTCGGGCAGCTGTTCCGCGCTCTGCGAAATCCCTCGCTGCGTTGGCTGGGAACACTGGAACAAGCAGGAGGGCTTTTTCCACAGAAGGTGTTCTGCCAGCTGTTGATTCTGGAAACGGTGATGGAGCATCTTGGGGTGCGGGAGGCGCTCCTCGGTCGGGTGTGTTTGGAGGATTATCTGCAAGACGCACAGGCGTTGTGCAGCAACTAATCGGGACGAATCACCCTAATTTTGATAAAATGTTCGTCCGGTCAAATATGGACAAATTGAGAATAGTTGGTCGAAATCCGGCTTTTTTATCGCGAATTTTTTTCTTTGCCTTGACAAGAGGGAACAATGCTGTTATAGTTATACTACATTAATAGGAATCAAGGGGGGTGAGAACAGGAATGGAAGAAAACAGAACAACAGAACAGAGCGCAGCGATGTCCTCCTGTTCTCATTTGAGCGATGCTCTTGCGGAAAATACTGCGGTGGGCGAATACCGCATCGTTAGAGAAATCAGCCGCAGCGGAGCAGCAATCACCTACCTTGCACAGGACAGCATCATCGGGGACACCGTGCAGATTCTGGAATTTTTCCCGTCCAAGATGGCGCGCCGTTCCGAGCAGGGCGAGCTGGTAGAGCCGCTGCCCGGTGCAGCAACCAAGTATAAATATTTCCGCGCCTCCTTCATGGATCTCTACCGCACCCTCAGCCAAGAAAAGGAGAACGAGTGTCTGCTGCCAATCGTCCAGATTTTGGAGCAGAACGCGACGGTGTATGTGGTCATCGAGTACCGCAGTATGGTTACGCTGGAGGAGCATCTTCAGGGCGGACGCGAATGTTGGTGTCAGGCCAAAAAATACCTGCTGCCTTTGTACAATTCCCTCTCGCTCCTGCATAAAAAAGGGATGATCCATCAGGGCATCAGCCCGCAGAATATCCTTCTGGACGAGCAGCTCAACCCCTATTGGGGCGGCTTCTCCCTTTCGGAGATGCGCACCGCACAAGGAGAGCTGGAGCCGGAGCTGTTTTCGGGCTACTCCGCGCCGGAGCAGTACCAGCTGGAAAGCTGGCAGGGAACCTGGACGGACGTTTATTCGATGGCTGCGGTGACCTATCGGGTGCTGACCGGTGTGACGCCGCCTGCGGCGTGCAGCCGCAAACAGCAGGATACCCTGATTCCACCGCATGAGGTGGACGAGGATATTCCCGAGAATATCTCTCAGGCGCTGATGAAGGCGATGGAGCCGGAAATCGAGGAGCGTTACGACAGCATCGACCAGCTGATTCGGGCGATGCTGGAAACGATTTCCTCCAACACAGCGATTTTCAGCGTGGAGGGAAAGAAGGGCGGTTTCCACTCGGCGGCAGATTCTCACACAGCCGTCTTTCAGGTGGAGAATACCGACACGCCGAATACGGTTCATCTGGAGCGTTCAGAGCCAGAGCCGCCGTCACACGGGATGCTGTCCGGCAACCGAATCTATGTCGTGGTCACCATGCTGGCAACCCTGCTGGTGCTGGTGGCGGGTGCGCCTCGCCTGTACCGCTATCTGAATGAAAGCTGGGCGGCCTTCTCCAACGGAGGCTCCGAAAGCGAGAATCAGGAAGAATCGGAGCAGACGACCTTGCAGCCAACCGAGCAGGATGAGGGCCACAAGGTAGAAAACTTTATTGGAAAACAGGCGTCGGCTGTTGCGGCAGACGCGAAATATGAGCCGTGGTTCCGATTTGAGCTTGTTGAGCGATACAGCGAAGAATTTAAGCAAGGCATCGTGGTCGAGCAGTCGATTGCTGCGGGAACAATGATCGAGCGCAAAACCGGAATGACCCTGTATGTCAGCAAAGGCTCTGCCAGCGAGCCGCTGCCCTATCTGGTGGGCAAAACGGCGGAGGAAGCTGCCGCGGTTCTGACCGAGATGGGCAAGCAGAGCAAAATCGTAAACGGGGAAAGCGATGCGGTGGAGGCGGGGAAGGTGTTCCGCACCGAGCCTCCGGCTGGAACCAAGCTGTACAAGGACCAGAGCGAGACGGTCATCCTGTATGTTGCGGCGGACAAGAAGGCATCGGATGAATCCGATGACACAGCCCAGACTTCGGGCCAGAAAAATACTGACCGCAAGGTGATTAAAAAGAAGAGCAGCAGTTAGCGCTTTTTACAGAGGATAACAGAAAAACCGCCGCCTGTATCCCAAACGGGACGCAGGCGGCGGTTTCGTTTTTGCCTTAAAACAGCGGAGCGGTCAGCAGAAATCCGGGAGACAGCTTGGAGGAGGTGGCATAAATCGGTTCCCATTCCAGCTGGATGGATGGCCTCTCCCAAGTGTGTCTCGGAATTTGGAGCTGACAGGGTGCCTGTGAGGCTGCCGACAGCAGCGAAAGAATCATCAAAAAGGTAAATAAGGATTTCATTGTTACACTTCCCCCTCAAAAAAACAGCGAAATGGTTGCCTGCCCAACAGGCTCGACCGCGGCAGGCTTGTCTTTGCTGTCATCATAGCATAGGAGGAACGAAAAAAATGTCACAATGAAGGCGCACAGGGGCTATTCGCTGTATTCTACCGCTTGGTCGGTGACAGGCTGGATGGAGTGAATCAGCTCCAAAATCTGTTCGGAATCGCTGGAACGCTCGGAAAAGAGGTTCGCGTTCAGGATGCCGCCTTCGGTTTTCTGATAGTGAATGAAGTAGAATCCGGCAGGGCTGCCCTCCACCGCACCGGCCGAGTAGGTAAAGGTGAAGGCGAATAATCCGTTGTCCTGCTTCTCTACGTCCGTCTTTAAGTCGGTAACGGTAGGGTCATCCTTGACCGAATCCTCCAAGCTTTTGACCGCTTCCTCCAGCTGCATCATGCCCTGAGAGGAGGTGTCGTAGAAGATATATCCCCGACAGTTCGGGTCAGCAGAGGAGGTGATGGTCATATTCTGCGCCAGTGGGTCGTAATAGGTGAGGAATGGGTCCTTGACCGTGACCTCAAAGCCGCTGTCAAACAGCCGATAGCATCCCTGAGAGCCGGTGACGGAGGCATTTTTCTGCTCCTCTTCCTCCTCGGGATCTTCCTCTTTTTCCTCCGCATCCGGTTTGGAAGGCTCCTCCGGTGTGTCCGGCTGTGTGGATGGGCTGGGAGCAGTCTGCGGTTCGTCCTTTGGAGCCTCCTGCTCAATCGGAGTGTCCGCAGGGTCATCGGCAGAAGTGTCCGATGCAGGACGGGAACAGCCGCCCAGCACAATCAGGGAACACAGAATCGCAGCAAGGAGAAGGGTTGTATGTTTCATCAGGATTCCACCTTTCCGTCTTGATTAGATCATCGTTTATGTTTATCATATCATACCGGATTTTGGATGTAAATGTCATGGATGGCAAAATGTTGCATTTGTGGTATAATAAAGCGACAGGAGGGATGAGGATGCAAACAGGGATGATTTGTGCCGCGGTACAGCCCGGCGCCAATCGAGAGGAAATGAGCCGCTTGGGACGGCAGCTGGCGTGGGATTCCTTGCAGGAGTTGACTGGAAAGAGCCGTCGGCAGTTGGAGCAATCCGGGGTAAGCCTTGAGAAGCTGGAAAACGGCAAGCCGGTCTGGAAGGGAATCGAAGCCGGAGTTTCCATCAGCCACACCGGAACTGCGGCGGTGGCGGCTTCTGCGTTTTTTGAGCTGGGGGTTGATTTGGAGCTGGCAGAGCGAGAAAGCCTGCGCGTTGCCGCCAGAATGTTTTCCCTCCGCGAGCAGGATTGGATGAACCGACAGCGTCAGGCAGGACGGGTGGATGGTTTTTCCTGCCTGTGGACCCTTC
>URFD01000088.1 GCA_900547015.1 uncultured Oscillospiraceae bacterium
CAGGACAAGGAGAAGGACTTCGTCTTTAACATCAGCGAAAAGGACATCGTCCTAGTCAAGGAAATAAAATCAGGAATCAACAGCAAGGATATTGAAAAGCTCGCGCGCTCGATTGTGGACACGCTGGGCAGTGAGTTCTATACCCGCGTTGTCGTTGGTATTGGCACCATCGTTTCCGGTGTCAAGGAGCTGAGCAAATCCTTCAAGGAGGCGCAGGTTTCGCTTGAGGTTGGAAAGGTCTTTGATACCGAGCGCTCGATTGTCAGCTACAACAATCTGGGCATTGCTCGTCTGATTTACCAGCTGCCGACTACCCTGTGCGAAATGTTTCTCAAGGAAGTATTCAAGAAGGGCTCCATCGACAGCTTGGACCACGAGACCTTGTTCACCATCCAGAAATTTTTTGAGAACAACCTGAACGTTTCCGAGACCTCCAGAAAGCTGTTCGTCCATCGAAACACGCTGGTTTACCGACTGGAAAAAATCAAGAAGCTGACCGGACTGGACCTGCGCGAATTTGACCATGCAATCGTGTTCAAGGTCGCGCTGATGGTTAAGAAATATCTGACCGCAAATCCAATCAAATATTAGTTCGGAACACCTTTTGCTCCCAGACAGCTTACGGCGGTGGGCAGGTGTTGCCGCTGGATAAGCCGCGGTCCCCAAAACGAAACAAAGCCCAGGGCAATTTTGTCCTGGGCTTCGCTTTTGTAAAAATTTTGCACCGGAAAAATGAGATGGGGGAATGAATTGTCGGGAAATGTAAACTTTTTTTCAAACTCTGAGGTAAGTCAAAGCAAACTGTTGCGGGAAAATGGAAAATGTATTATAATTGTGAACGAAAAGTCGATAGCAGATGAACGAAACGTTACCTTCGATTTTCATCAATCAAGAATAAGGCGGTGTTCAAGTGATTGAATTTACCAATGTCTCCAAGGTCTATGAAAATGGAACCCGTGCGCTGAGCAATGTCAGCCTTCATGTAGACAAGGGAGAATTCGTATTTGTAGTAGGTCCCTCCGGCGCAGGCAAAAGTACCTTTATCAAGCTGCTTCTGCGGGAAGAAACGCCGACGAAGGGAATCGTAAAAGTAAACGGATACAACCTGAATAAAATCAGAAAGCGTCAGATTCCGCAGTTTCGCCGCTCCTTGGGCGTTGTGTTTCAGGATTTCCGGTTGATTCCGCAGATGACGGTCTATGACAATGTCGCATTTGCACTGCGGGTTACCAACGTTGCCAACCGCTCGATTCGACAGAGAGTTCCTTATGTTTTGGGGCTGGTCGGTCTGGCAGGCAAGGCAAGAAACTATCCGGACCAGCTGTCCGGCGGTGAGCAGCAGCGTGTTGCTCTGGCAAGGGCGCTGGTGAACAATCCGCCTTTGCTGATTGCGGACGAGCCGACCGGCAATATCGACCCGGAGCTTTCCCTCGAAATCGTGGAGCTGCTCAACGAAATCAATCGCTGCGGCACTACGGTCGTCATGGTTACACACGAACATGAGCTGGTATCCCGCTTCAATCGCCGCGTGATCACCATCAATCACGGAAACCTGGTAGCGGATGGGATGGACAGTGACGAATGGGGGAATTTCTATGAAGGGTAGCAGCTTGGGCTATCTGCTGAAAACCGGATTTAAAAATGTATATATGAACCGCTTGATGTCGCTGGCATCGATTGGCGTTCTGGTGGCTTGCCTGATGCTGATTGGCAGCGCGATTTTGCTTTCGCTGAATATGCAGGTGATTGTCGGAGCGGTCGAGGACGAAAACGAAATGGTCGCCTTTTTGGATATGGACCTTTCGGACAGCCAGATTCGGGAAATCGGCTCCGAAATCGAGAAGATTCCGGAGGTGTCAGAGGCGATTTTTTATTCCTCTGAAGAAGCATGGGCCGAGGAACAGAAGAAATGGGGCGCTGCCAGCGCAATGGTCGAGGTCGATGTTGACGGGGTGGACTTGGGCCCAATCCTGCCGGATGCCTATCGAATCAAGCTGGAGGATGTCAGTCAGCAGACGCTGGACAGCGTGGAATCCCAACTGCTGATGATTGATGGGGTAGACCCGGATATCCGCACCCCAAATCAAGAGGCAACCATCCTCTCGGATTTGGAAAAGGCCATTTCCACCGTGGGCAGCGTCATCGTGGTGATTCTGGCAGTTGTGTCGGTGGTCATCATTGCCAACACCATCAAAATCACCATCTTCTCCCGCCGCAAGGAGATCAGCATCATGCGTCTGGTGGGTGCGACCAACACCTTCATCAAGATGCCGTTTATCATTGAGGGTATTCTGATTGGCTTGATTTCCGCCCTGATTGCCTTTGGAGGTCTGTGGGTGGCTTATAACTATGCGACCCAGTTCATCATGACCAATCCGTCCTCTTGGCTGGAAATCGCAATCGGACGCTTAATCAACTTTAAGGATATTGCTTCCTATATGCTGGCCGGCTTTGCAATCGGAGGAGCAGGTCTGGGCATCATCGGCAGTAACCTCTTTATCCGCAAGCACCTGAAGGTATAGGACAAAAACAGGACAGAAAGGTGGGAACACAGCCTGTGAGCCATACAAAGAATTGGGCAAAAAAACTGCTGGCAGTCCTTCTGGCGGCGATGTTGCTGGCATTGCCGGCGTCGGCATCTCTGGAAACCAGCACGCAGACCGGACCGTATGTCAGCGCAGAGGATGCAGAACAGCAGCGCCAGCAGGAGATTGAAGAAGCCAACCGTCTCCAGCAGCAGCGCGAAGAGCAGAAAAAAACCTATCAGAACCAAATCAATAACCTGCAGGGAGATTTGAACAAGCTTAAGGAAGAGCAGAAAAACCTGCAAAGCAAGCTCAGCGGCGTCAGCAGCAAGAAGCAACAGGCACAGGCAGTGAAGGCTACCTTGGACGCTGACCTGAACAATGTGCTGGGACAGATCAGCACCCTGACCCTGCAAATCGATGCGATGAACGAGTCCATCAAGATGACGCAGGAGGATATTGAAAAGTCCAAGCAGAATATCAACGAACAGATTAAGCTCCTGCGCAAGCGCATCCTGACCTCCTACAAGGCAGGCTACAGCAACGCGCTTTCGGTCGTCTTGGGTGCAGACAGCTATTACGACAGTCTGGTGCGTACCCGTGTCATCAGCCAGATTTCGGGACGGGATGAGGAAATCATCACCGAGCTCAGCGCCGAGAAAAAGGAGCTGGAGGAAAAGGAAACCCAGCTCAAGCAGGAGCAGGACGAGCTCAAGGAAGCCAGCAGTGCGCTGGAAGAAAATAAAAACTCACTGAGCAAGAAGATTGCCTCTGCACAGGCGGACATCGAGGACATCAGCAAGCTCGAACAGGAATACCAGAATAACCTTGCAGAAAGCCAGCAGAAGTCCAAAGAGATGGAAAGCGAGATTGCGGCGGTCTATGCCTCGATTGAAAACCTGTCCACCTCGGCGAACAGCGAATATGTCGGCGGCGAGATGAAGTGGCCTCTGCCAAACTACAGCACCATCTCCTCTGGATATGGCTGGCGCTTTAACGGAAGCGACTTCCACACCGGTATCGATATCACCGGCAGTGGCTGTATGGGCGCTACCATCGTGGCAGCCAACACCGGTACCGTCGTGAAGGCGGTCACCTCCTACACAGCCGGACGCGGTTACGGTATGTATATCGTGATTGACCACGGCGGCGGCAAGAGCACCCTGTACGGCCATTGTAGCCAGCTGTTGGTCAGCGAGGGTCAGGTGGTCTCCCGCGGTCAGGCAATCGCAAAGGTAGGCTCAACCGGCTGGTCAACCGGCCCGCACCTACATTTCGAGATTCGTGAGGACGGCAACCATGTCAACCCACTGCCATATCTGAAAGGCTAATCATTTGTAACAAAAGCCCACAGGGAAGAAAAAACTTCCCTGTGGGCTTTTTGCTTGGCTTCGGGGCGCACAGCTTGCAAAACCAGCTCTTTTTTGTTATCCTATTCTTATCAGGAAACGAGGAGGGAAGGCGGATGAAAAAAGGTGACGGTATCTTAAATCTGGCAGCGATGGTCCTGACAGCCGTTGCGGTGTTTTTGCTGGGCCGCTTTGGGTTTTCTCTCTTTGGATTTACCTTCGAGCAGCCGTGGCAGTTTGTCCTGTTTATGGCACTTTTCCTGACGCTGGATACGGTGTGCGGGGAGCTGGGGGAGATATGTTGGGCGTCAAGCTGGTGGCAGGAGGCTGGCTGGACGGGTTCTGGCAGGTGACGCTGGGACGCGCCATGATTGATTTTTTGACCGAGCTGGCGATTCTGCTCCTCCTGCGAAGGCTGCCGGGAATCAGGATTCCGGCGATGGCAGCCTACCGCTTTGCCTTCTGTTGGGGGCTGGCAGATATTGCAGTGAGCTGCTGGGATGAGTTTCGGCCCGGCCGCTCCTGAGGATCATGATCACAATAAAAAAGGGTTGGAACGAATCTTCGTTCCAACCCTTTTTCAGTTTCGTTAGTACAGTTTTGCTCCGGCAGGAATGGTGTCATCCAGCATCAGCAGATTCAAACCTTCGTGGCCGTCGTATTCATATACAGCGGAGATGAGCATACCCTCGGAGTCAATGCCCATCATCTTTCTTGGAGGCAGGTTGGTAATTGCAACGCAGGTCTTGCCAACCAGCTCTTCCGGCTCATAGTACTCATGGATGCCGCTCAGGATGGTGCGCTTTTTCTCGCTGCCATCATTCAGGGTGAACTTCAGCAGCTTCTTGGATTTCGGAACTGCCTCGCAAGCCTCAACCTTTACGACGCGGAAGTCGGATTTCGAGAAGGTGTCGAAGTCAATCATATCCTCGAACAGCGGCTCTACTTTGACCTTGGAGAGGTCGAGCTGGACGCTTTCTGCGGATACTGCTACCTCAGCAGCTTCCTCCTTGACAGCGCAAGCAACCGGTGCAGCAGCCTTCTTGGACTGTTCCTCAGCGGTTGGCTTCATGGTTGGGAAGAGCAGAACGTCACGGATGGATGGCTGATTGGTCAGGAACATAACCAGACGGTCTACGCCCATACCAAATCCGCCTGTTGGTGGCAGACCATATTCCAGCGCATTGATGAAGTCGTTGTCCATATCGGTTGCTTCTTCGTCGCCCTGTGCCTTGAGCTCGAGCTGATGCTCAAAACGCTCTTTCTGGTCGATTGGGTCGTTCAGCTCGGAGAAGGCATTTGCAAACTCACGGCCGGTGATGAACAGCTCGAAACGCTCGGTGTAATCCGGCTTGTCTGCCATACGCTTGGAGAGTGGAGAAATCTCAACCGGATGACCCATCAGGAAGGTTGGCTGAACCAGCTTGTCCTCAACAAATTCGTCGAAGAACAGGTTCAGGATGTCGCCCTTGAGGTGGCGTTCTTCGTACTGAACCTTGTGCTCTTTTGCAACAGCACGGGCTTCCTCCAAAGTGTGGATTTCGTCAAAGTCAACGCCGGTGTATTTCTTAACAGCTTCTACCATGGTGATGCGAGCGAACGGCTTGCCCAGGTCAATTTCCTCGTTGCCATAGACAACGGTGGTGGTTCCCAGAACCTTCTGTGCAACGTAGCGCAGCATCTCCTCGGTCAGGTTCATGATGTCCTCATAGTTGGAGTATGCCTGGTAGAACTCGAGCATGGTGAATTCTGGGTTGTGCTTGGTGTCCATACCCTCGTTGCGGAAGACGCGGCCAATCTCGTAGACCTTGTCAAAGCCGCCGACAATCAGTCGTTTCAGGTGCAGCTCCAGCGCGATGCGCAGGTACATATCGATGTTCAGGGAGTTGTGGTGGGTGATGAACGGACGAGCAGCAGCTCCGCCGGCAATGTTGTGCAGGACAGGAGTCTCTACCTCCAGGTAGCCCTTGTTGTCCAGGAAGTTTCTCAGCTCACGGATGATCAGGGAACGCTTAACAAAGACGTCGCGCACCTCAGGGTTCATGATGAGGTCAACATATCTCTGGCGGTATCTCAGGTCGGTGTTGGTCAGACCGTGGAATTTCTCAGGCAGAGGCAGCAGGGATTTGGACAGCAGGATTGCCTCGGTTGCACGGATGGAGATTTCGCCGTGTTTGGTGCGGAACACTTCACCCTTGACACCAACGATATCGCCGATATCCCATTTCTTAAACTGGTCGTAGGTCTCCTCGCCAACGATGTCGCGTTTGATGTAAATCTGGATTCTGCCGGAAGCATCGGCTACGTCAAAGAAGGAAGCCTTGCCCATCGAGCGCTTGCTCATGATTCGACCGGCAATCGAAACCATCTGTTCGTCCAGCTCATCAAAGTGCTCTGCAATCTGCTGTGCATAAGCGGTACGGTCGTAGCGGGTCTGCTCGAACGGATTTCTGCCAGCTTCTTTGAGAGCGGCAAATTTCTCGCGGCGGACGCGCAGAACTTCGGATAATTCTTCTGCGGTAGGCTCGGCATTTTCCGCAGCCTGCAGGTTGTTTGGATTTTCTGCCATGTATTTTCCGTCCTTTCGGTGATGTAATAAATATGCGATATTGGATATAGACACCCTTCCAAAGGCAGGGCGCAGATACATCTATTATTATAGCGGTTTTTCGGCAGAAATACAATAAAAAA
>URFD01000089.1 GCA_900547015.1 uncultured Oscillospiraceae bacterium
GTGCTGTCAGCAGGGCAGTATGAATAAAAGGGTATCAGATTTTTTACAAAATATCAAGATACCTGTTTGCGCTTTTTGCGCCTTTTTCTTCTGCACCGCACAATTTTAAAAATTACACCGACGAGAAAGCCGACTTTTCCTCTAATACAGTGTCTGTTTTTCGCCAGATTATTCCATGCTCCTGCAAAAGAAACACAAAAAAGAGGATTTTCTTCCCGACTGCCGCAATTTGGGCAGCCATCAGGGTCGAAAATCCTCTTGTTGTTATGCGCTTGAGCCGTTATCGAACGCTAGTCAAAGTATCTGTCCACAATCTTTTCGGCGCGGTCCATCTCAGAGTCATAGCCCTGAGCGGAATCGCCCGCAATCACCAGAAACAGATAGTTTCCCTTTTCGATGATTCGGCCTGCCTGCGCCTTGTCATACTGGTCGGGCAGGTATTCCTGAAAGTTTTTGATGACCTCATTCTTGCGGTTTTCCAGCGCCTGACGAACCTTGTCCACCTTGCCGTCCTTCACCTTAACCCCAATCATGTGGTCTGCGGAGGTGTTGACCGCCGAATATTCCCCGTAGTATTCCTCGATGTCTGCCGGGTCCAAGCCAAACACCTCCTGCAAGCTGGTCTCATCCAGCTTTTGCGGCACAGCGATGCCCAGCGCTTCGCCCAGCTCCATGATGACATCCTGAATCCGGCTGCCTGCCGCCATCAGCATCCCCTGCTCCTGCTCCATCAGGTCTTGAGCGGCCCTTGCTCCGTCTTTGGCGGTATCCTTTGCCGCCTTGCCTGCGCGGTCTGCCGCCTGCTTTCCTTCCTCTGCTGCGCGCTGCACCGCACTGCCGGCACGGTTTTCCACACGGCCCACCCTGCCCTGTTCTGCACAGCCCGTCAGCATCGCTCCAATCAGCATTACCGTCAAGGTCAGTCCTGTTATTTTTTTCATCTGATTTCCTCGTTTCGTATGATAAAATAAAAAGAGAATTTTTCTGGTGCGTCCTTTGGAAAACGCAGTATTATTGTATGCGCTCCCAATCTCTTTTAATCTTACCCCGACGATGGAATAATCCTGATGCCGGTGCTGCCTCTTGCTGGAAAGAGCAGGCTCTTCTGCTCCTAGCGCAGCATTTCAAGAAGCTGTGCTTCGGTGAGGACGGTAATTCCCAGCTCGTTTGCTTTTTCCAGCTTGGAGCCGGCTTCCTCGCCCGCTACCACATAGCTGGTCTTTTTGGAAACCGAGGAGGATACCTTGCCGCCCTGTGCCTCAATCATCTCTTTGGCTTCGGTTCGCTTCAGGGTCGGCAGCGTGCCGGTCAGGACAAAGGTTTGTCCCTCCAAGCGATTTCCGGCGCGGACCTTTTTGCTTTCCATATTGATGCCAGCCTGTTCCAATCGTTTTATCTGGTTTTGGTTTTCCTCCGCCGCCAAAAAGCTGACCACGCTCTGCGCCACGATTTCCCCAAATCCTTCAATCGCAACCAGCTGCTCGGTCGTAGCCTCCATCAGCTTTTCCATACTGCCAAAATGCTCCGCCAGCTGAGCGGCTGTCTTTTCGCCGATATTGGGGATTCCCAGCGCGAAGATTACCTTGGAAAGGTCATTCTGCTTGGAACGCTCCAAAGACGCCATCAGGTTTGCCGCGCTCTTTTTGCCCATCCGCTCCAGCGAGGCAATCTGCTCCTCCTGAAGGCCGTACAAGTCCGCCGGTGAGGACACCCATCCGGCATTGACCAGCCCGTCCAGAACTGCCGGGCCCATTCCATCAATGTCCATTGCGTCCCGGGAGGAGAAGTGAATCAGGTTTCGCATCAGCTGTGCCGGACACTGCATATTGGGGCAGTAAGCCGCCGCTACTCCTTCTTCCCGAACGATTCGGGTATGGCAGGAAGGGCAGTACTCCGGCAGTCGATACACCGGCTGGCCACAATGCTCCGCAACAGCAACCACCTCCGGAATGATATCCCCTGCCTTTCGGACGATGATGCGGTCGCCGACTGCAATCTGCTTTTCATCGATAAAGTCCTGATTGTGCAGTACCGCACGGCTGACCGTGGTTCCTGCCAGCTGAATTGGCTCGAACACTGCCGTCGGTGTCAGGGCTCCGGTGCGTCCCACCTTGACTTCGACATCCAGAAGGGTGGTGACCTTCTCCTCCGGCGGATATTTAAACGCCACCGCCCATTTCGGGAATTTTGCGGTTGCACCCAGCTGTTCCCTTTGGCGAAGGTCGTCCACCTTCACCACCGCTCCGTCAATATCAAAGCCGTAGCTTCCGCGGTTTTCTCCAATCTTCCGGATTTCGTCCACCGCCTGCTGGATGGTGCTGACCTGACGGTAGGACGGGGAAACCTGAAAGCCCAGCTCCTTGAGCAGGTCCAAGGATTCCTTGTGTCCTGCAACCTCCAAGCCCTGTGCCTGCTGAAGATTAAAGACAAAAATATCCAGTCCGCGCTGTGCGGTCACCTTTGGATTTTTCTGTCGCAGAGAGCCTGCCGCCGCATTTCGCGGATTTTTAAAGGGCTTTTCCTCCCGCAGTTCCTGCTGGGCAACCACCTTTTCAAAGCTGGAAACCGGCATATAGACCTCTCCGCGCACCTCCAAAAACGGAATCGGGCGGGCCAGCCGCAGCGGTACCGAGCGAATTGTGCGGATATTTTCGGTCACATCCTCCCCGACAAATCCATCTCCGCGGGTCGAGCCCCGAACCAGCACGCCGTCGCGGTATTCCAGCGAAACCGAAAGTCCGTCAATCTTCGGCTCTACCACATACACCGGGTCTGCAATCGTTTCCCGAACGCGGGCATCGAAGTCCAGCACCTCCTGCTCCGAAAAGACGTCCTGCAAGGAACCCATCTGAACGGTATGCTCGACCTCTGCAAAGCTGTTGGAGGCTCTTCCGCCCACGCGATGGGTCGGCGAATCCGGGGTGAGCAGCTCGGGGAAGGCTTCCTCCAAATCGATTAGCTGGTGCATCAGCCGGTCAAATTCATAGTCGCTGATTGCCGGGTCATCCTGCTCGTAATACAGCTTGCTGTAATATTCTATCTTTTCTCGCAGCTCTGATACCTGCTGCCTTGCTTTTTCCAATTCCATGTTCTGTTCTCTCCATCCCAATTTCATTTTTCGGAGTTTGATGTTGCACCTATTATAGCAATTTTGCCATGAAAAATCAAAGGCTATTCCAGAATTTCAAGGCTTTGCCTGCGTTTCCAGACAGACCCTCGGCACCTCTCCCGCAATCAGACGCTCCTCCAACAGGAAGCTGGTATCCACCTGCGAGACTGCCTGCCGCCTTCCCAGCAGCCCGGCCATGCTTGCCTGCACCCGCAGGCGGACTCGATAAACGGTTTGGTTGATTCCGGCGGAGGAAAAGTCCTGCTCAAACGACACCTCCGCACAGCTGTACGGGCAGAGGAGAAAGGGCAGAGTTGGCCCTCTGCCATGGAACAGCGGCCCTCCGAAAATCGTTCCAATCGGAATCGACAGGGTTGTTCCGGAGCAACCTGCCAGCTGCTCAGACAGGGCGACGGTGAGCCTCGTTTTCAGGGCATTGACTGCGGGAACATCCAGCCCGACCGATCGAACCTTGCCGTCGTCGCTGTAATCCACTCTGGAAAAAGGCCCAGGATTTTCTGAGAGGCATTGGGCAACCTGTTCGTGAATCAGCTGCTGAAGCATCCGATTGCCTTCCAGCCGGGCTGCCTGTCTGAGAACCGGCTCGATGCGCAGCTGGACGGCATGGAGCAGTAAAATCAAAATCGTTAAAAACAGGCTCCATACCAGCAATCGGTAATGGCGTTCCCACCACCTGCGTCCCAAGCGCTTCCTCATCAGCCGTTCTCCCTCCCATGCAGAAGTTTTGTCCCCAAGGGCTTTTTTTATTATATGCCGAACGCAAAAAAAAGAACCACCGCCGGACACCGGGAATTTCCCTGTGTCCTCGATGGCTCCTCTGTGTGTTTTTAGTGTCCGGTTAGAATGCGCGGAAAAGATTGAGGGTCACATACCCTTCACAGATATGAACCTCCGCCGAGTCAATCATCGCACCCACCAGAATCAGCTCGTTCTCATCCTGATAGTTTCCGCTGCCGGTCAGTCCCCAGTAGCTTTCCTCGATTTCCGGTGCACGGCCGCGCGTCAGATTTTCCTCCAAATGCTCGACGGCGCGCTGCATCTTCACATCGAAGTCACTGGCAAAAAAGATTTCAAATCCCTTTGGAGTCTGTTTAATCTTGACCACCATATCGCTTCCCCCAACGGAGAAGAAAAAGGTGGTCAGCTCGTCCACGATGGTGGTCACTTTTTTCTTGGTATACAGCATATTGCAAACCCTCTCTTTATCTACTGTTCGTCAGTGCCGGTCCTCTGCCGCAAAAACAAATTCCGGTTAGCGCTGATCTTTTCGTTTTTGAATCGTCTCGATGATTGGCACCATAATCAGCGCCAGAATTCCTGCTGAGAATCCATTGTTGTACAGGTTGAGCCCCCCGTGCAGGATGCCGGTGTTGAGTACCATCGAGGAGTGCAGGAATCCCACCAGAACGCCATACTGCCAGCCAAACTGACCGCTGATTGGCGCCAGCGAGGTGCTGAACAGCGCAGCCAGCTGGACGCTCGGGTCGTTGATATTCCATACCTTGACCAGCGACCCCAGATACACACCGCCCACCACTGGGATGATGTTGCGCAGGTGCTTACCGAAGGCGCCGAAGCCGATGATGGTAAAAATTCCGCCCATTGTGGCACCGTTGATGGTACCGCCTGTGATCAGGATATAGGAAACGGCAAAAATCCCTAAGCTGCCCATGTTAAACAGGGTCAGCGGGAGACCGTCCAGCAGGATAAAATCCGCAACCAGACGACCGGAATGGCGGTAGATTCGCCGAATCATCTTTTTGTCATCCAGCATCAGCCACCCGGCAGCCAACAGAGCCGCAGAAAGGAGGTACAAATATCCCACAACCACCCAGTTGTTTTCATAGGTCCAAACCAGATTGGAGGTGGTTTCATAGCCCAGCGACTTCATCACCGACACCAGCAGCGTACCAATCAGCCCTGCGGCAAATCCGACGTTGTAGAGGTTATAACCCTGATGAACCCTCAGACAATAGGTTGCCAGCGGCGGCAACAAAAATCCTATGATGGTGCCAAATACAATCGCCGCAATCAGCTTGCCCAAAAGGTGATCCGATATCAGCGCCACCTCTGTAATCATCGGGGCCAGGGCGGTGCCGTACAGCGCAATGTAGACATACTTGGAAAAGCTTTCCCGCTGTTCTTTGGAAAACAGATAGACGCCCAAAATGATGGGCCAGATATTGGCGATGTTTTTTCCAAACATCGAGAATCCCGCCATCAAAAAAACGCACGCTATGGTTGCACCGTTAATCATCGCATGGCTTCGCTTGACAATCAGAATGGAGGCCGCCATAATCAGGCCCGAATTCATAAACATTGCACCGAAGCCGCCGACACTGCTGTAGTCGGTAATCAGCCCGTCCGGGTGCAGGATAATCCTCCAGATACCCTGCGCGATGCCCACCGGGGTGTCAAAAAAGAATGCGAACAGAATCATTGAAATTGCTGTCATCCACAGCATTCGTTCGATTTGGGATGCTGTGCTGGATTTTCCGTTGGTTGGAATATCGATAGCGCCCACTCTCCTTCTTACAAACTGTTGGAACCTTAATTTTCCTCTATTGTAATATAGAGAGGGTGCCTGCGTCAATGTGATTTTTTTCGCAGCTTATTTCCGGGCAGCAAAAAAGGAGGGTTTCCCCTCCTTTTTCCTCTGGTTTATGCGAAGAAGCTTGCGATCACATCCAGACCAATCTGGGTCTGTTCCTCTGCAAACTTCAGGTTGTCCTCCTCGGTTACATCGGTGCGGTCGTCATAGTCGCCCAGCATGACAAAGAAAACATAGTCGCCGTAGCGTACAACCTTGCCCGACTGTACCTTTGCCACGTTCATCGGGTAGGTCATCGAGTTTGCGATGAGGTCATCCAGGTATGCCTGAAGCTCCTTCTGAACCTCCTCGCCCTTTCCTTCTACCGCCTTTGCTGCGATAAAGGTATCAACATGAGCGCTCATCATCGGCATCTCCGCGAAAAACTCCTCCAGATTGTCGGTGTTGACGCCGTAGATATCGGAAAGCATCTCCTTATCAACCGGTTCCGATGGGAGGTAGTTGTCTCCGTAGGCTTTCTTCACTGCCTCAACAATATCATTGAGTTCCGGCTCCTTCACCTGTTCCTGCTGCGAGGAGGAGGTACCTCCCTGCGAGTTTCCGTTCGAGCTTGAGCAGGCAGTCATCGAGGTCAGCATCAGGGCAAGGGTCAAAGCAAGGATTATCAGTTTTTTCATCATTTCATTCTCCGTTTCTCATATCATTCTTTTTTATAA
>URFD01000090.1 GCA_900547015.1 uncultured Oscillospiraceae bacterium
TCGTGAGTTTTGCGATCTCCCACGACACGGTTCCCGCGAGGTTGTTCTTCGCAAGCCGCAGGGCCGTGACGTGCATAGCAACTTTGGTTAGGATTTCTTCGACCGTATGGCTGATGAGCTGTTCATTCTGAATGACCACATCCGCCACCTGACGGTAGCGTGCCTGTCTTTGCTCAAAGATTTGTTCCAGCGCCTCTCGGCTGTTGTTGCGAACCAGCGGGCGGTCACTGTTCCGGATGCGCTGGTAGCAGGCTTCAAACGAGCAATCCAGAAAAACCACAGTCTCGAATCCGTCCGCATGGGATCGCAGCGCCTGCACTGTCTGGTCCCTCATCAAAAAGCCGCCGCCGGTCGAGATGATCGTATTCTTTCGTTTGCCCAGCAAGCGGGCCGTTTCCTCCTCCATCTGGCGGAAAGCCTCCTCGCCCTGCTGCTGAAAAATCTGCGGAATCGAACAGCCCTGACGCTTTTCAATCATCGTATCGGTATCCAGAAAATCCCATTTTAATCGAAATGCCAGCGCCTGCCCGACGCTTGTTTTGCCGCAGCCCATAAACCCACACAGCAGAATCTGACGGGTTCCTTTTTTGCTCATCCTCTCGCCCCCTGCACTTGTCTTTTTTGTCCGCTACTGCTCCAGCCGGCGGATGACCTGTTCAATCTGCTCCGGAGCAAAGGAGCTGCCCATCCAGATTTCCTGCGCGGCGGCAGCCTGCCAGACCAACATACCCAAGCCGCCCACCACGCGGCAGCCAGCGCGGGCCGCCTGACGCATCAGCAGCGTCTGGGACGGATTATAGATGCAGTCAAAGACCGTCTGCACCTCTGCCAGCACCTCTTCCCGAACCGGGCTTGCATCCATCTTCGGGAACATCCCGCAAGGGGTAGCGTTAATCATCAGTGAATAGCTTCCGGTCAGTCGGGTAATCTCCTGCACCTGCACCGATGCCTGCGGACAAAGCCCGCGGATATGCTCTGCGATTTGCTGCGCCTGTCCAATGCTCTTTTCCCGCACCGCCAGCACAACCTCACAGCCGCGCAGGGCACATTCGGTGGCAAACATCCTGCCGACTCCTCCTGCCCCCAAAACGCAGACCCTGCCCTGTAACGCAACGCCGTGGCTCTCCATCGTTTTGACAAAGCCGATGCAGTCGGTATTATAGCCGATGCGCCTGCCCTGCTCGGAAACTGCCATAACATTGACCGCGCCATGGTTTCGGGCGCTGTCATCCAGCTCGTCCAGCCGCTCGATGATTGGCACCTTGTACGGGATGGTGATATTAAATCCGTCCAGCGAGAACAGCTGTTCTACCTGCTGTTCAAAATCCTCGGGCGGAATCGCAAACAGATCATATGAAATCTGTTGACCCTGCTGCTCTGCCAGAAGGCGGTGCAGCTGCGGAGAGAGGGTGTGTCCCAACGGATACCCCAGCAGTCCAAATCGTTTCATCCTTAGCCCCTCCTCGTTTAGTTCTAACCTTATTTCACCATTAAAGCATCCGTCCCAGACTTTCCAGCCCGACCAGAATCAAAAAGATGCCGATGGGCAGGAAGAGAATCAGTTCCAGCAAAAGGGAAATCCACTTTCCGTGGGTGCATCGTCCGGGATACCGCTCAGAAAAGACCAGCTCGATTGGCTTGCCGAAATGGTCCTGCTGTCCGCTGAACCACGAAAGCACCCGAACCGACTCCAGCTTCCCGTCAATCCCGTTGACCCGAATCAACGGGCGAGCGCCGGAAGCCGTCCTGCCGGTGGGTGTTTTGGGAATCTCGTCGATGAATCCCATACAGCTTGTCCCGTTTTTCCGAATCAGAAAATCCCACACACAGCATTTGAGCATCTTTCCCGCGATATAAAGTCCGCTGGGCAGCGTCAGCGCCGCAAGCAGAACCAGAGTCCAATCCATCGATTCATCCTCCTCAGCAATTCTTACCATTGGTTTTTCGGTCGGACTGCACACAGCAAAGCAGTCCGTTTTCCTCTGAAACTACTATACCATACCCGACGGCTGATGACAAGTTTTCATGAGAAACAGCCAAATCCATCCGGGATTGTTTGAACAGTTTTGAAAATATCACCATATATCCCCGAATAGATATTGACATCATTCTCATAACATGATATAAAAAATAGGCTGAGACTTATCGTTCCCTCTGTCCGTAGCCCAAAATGTCCGGCAGAGGTCTTGGGATGTTCTCAGATTTTACACTGCATCCGTTTTTATAGAATAGAAGGCCCGAACGGAATCTAACTTTGATGCACAGGAAAGGAGGGAGAACAAATGGATATTTTTGAACAGATTAAAAAAATCCTCTGCGACCAGCTCGACCTTGATGAGGAGCAGGTTACCGAAGATTCCGAAGTAATCGATGATCTGGGTGCTGACTCCCTTGATATCGTTGATTTGGTTATGACTCTGGAAGAAGAATTCGACACCGAAATTCCGGACGAAGACATCGAAAACCTGAGAACTGTTGGCGACATCGTCAAATATGTGGAAGACCGCGCAGCAGAATAAGCCTCTGCTATGCTGGCTTTGCCACCGATCTCTGAACACATTGAAAGGGCCGGAGCATTCCGGTCCTTTTTTCTTTTTTGCAATCGAGCCCCACTCCCTAAAAAATATCCTGGTCAAGGCCGCAAAATCTGGTCGTTTGTCCAAAAAGTGCCTGATGAAGCGGTTTTCTATTGAATTTATGGCAGGAAGGGAATATAATTAAACTTGACTTTTAGCCTGCTGACACCTGTACTTTTTGGGGGACGGCGGCAACAGAAAGGCGGAAATAGAACAATGGCCAATAATAAGAAAATGGTCGATGACATCACCTCGATGGACGTCGACTTTGCAAAATGGTATACCGATATCGTCAAGAAGGCAGAGCTGTGCGACTACTCCTCTGTCAAAGGCTGCATGATTGTGCGCCCATACGGCTATGCAATCTGGGAAAATATCCAGAGCATCCTGGATGCGGAATTTAAAAAGACCGGTCATCAGAACGTTGCGATGCCGCTGTTTATCCCGGAAAGCCTGCTGCAGAAAGAGAAGGACCATGTAGAGGGCTTTGCTCCTGAGGTAGCTTGGGTTACCTACGGCGGCTCTGAGGAGCTCGAGGAGCGTCTGTGCGTTCGTCCAACCTCCGAGACCCTGTTCTGCGACCACTACAAAAACATCATCAAATCCTACCGTGACCTGCCAAAGCTGTACAACCAGTGGTGCAGCGTCGTTCGTTGGGAGAAAACCACCCGTCCGTTCCTGCGTACCCGCGAATTCCTCTGGCAGGAAGGCCATACCATGCACGAAACCGCTCAGGACGCAATCGAGGAAACCGAGCGCATCCTGAATATCTATGCTGACTTCTGCGAGCAGAAGCTGGCTATGCCGGTTGTCCGCGGCAAAAAGACCGACTCGGAAAAGTTTGCCGGCGCAGAGGCGACCTACACCATCGAAGCGATGATGCACGACGGCAAGAGCTTGCAGGCAGGTACCTCCCACTACTTTGGCGACAACTTTGCCAAAGCCTTTGAAATCGAGTTCCAGAACCGTGAGAACAAACCGCAGACCCCGCACCAGACTTCTTGGGGTGTTTCCACCCGTCTGATCGGCGGCATCATCATGACCCACGGCGACGACAACGGCCTGGTTCTGCCGCCTGCAATCGCTCCGATTCAGATTATGGTCATCCCGGTCGCTCAGCACAAAGAGGGCGTCATTGAAAAGGCACAGGAGGTCAAGGAGCGTCTGGCAAAACAGTTCCGCGCTGACATCGATATTTCCGACAACTCCCCTGGCTGGAAGTTTGCCCAGTACGAGATGAAGGGTGTTCCGCTCCGTCTGGAAATCGGTCCAAAGGACATCGAACAGAACCAGTGCGTCATCGTTCGCCGTGACAACCGCGAAAAAACCTTCGTTCCGCTGGACGAGCTGGAGACCAGAGTTGCCGAGCTGCTTCAGGCAGTTCATGACGGACTGTATGAAAAGGCTCTGAACAACCGTGAAAACCGCACCTATACCGCTCTGAATCTGGACGAGCTGATTCAGCTTGCCAACGAAAAATCCGGCTTCATCAAATCGATGTGGTGCGGCGACGCTGAGTGCGAAGCTAAGCTCAAAGAGGTTGCCGGTGTTTCCTCCCGCTGTATGCCATTCGCACAGGAGCATCTCTCCGATACCTGCGTCTGCTGCGGCAAACCTGCAAAATCTATGGTTATCTGGGGCAAGGCATATTAATTGAAATTTTCTAACCGTCTCCAAGGCTGTTCTCCCATATTGGGAGGACAGCCTTTTTTTATGGGCTGCTCGGAGAAAAAGCCCCGGGAAAGAATTAGTTTTATCTTAACACTTCCGCTAAAAATCTATGCTATACTAAACAACAGAAACAACCGTTCCCCGACATTTTGGGACTGTGTTCTGCCAGTTTTTTTGATTTTCCCCGTTGGAGGATTTTGATATGACTCATTACCGCAAAAAAATCACCGACCCGACCTGCTATCGGGAGGATGACCCAAACTGCTATACCTATGTGGATGGGTATGGCTTTACTCCGCCGCCGCCCGTTGTGACCGAACGGCGGATGCTTCAGCACTATTCCAACGGTCTGGGCTTTTCCATCCTGCTGTACTTTCTGATGCTTGCCGTCATTCCCATCTCCATCCTGCGGCTGTTTGTCCTATTCCGTCCGGCAATCCGCATCTACGGCAATCAGGTCATGGCATCCGCCCACATCATCCAGCTGGTTGACCTGATTTCCTCGGTCATCTGTCTGTTTGTTCCCTTTTTCCTGTTCGTTCTGCTGTGCCGGGTTCCCATGAAGATTGCCTTCCCGCTGCACCGCTTTTCCTCCTCGCTGTGCATTCCCTGTGTCTTTGTCGCACTGGCCGCCAGCACAATCGGCTCGACCGCTTCGATGTTGCTGGGCAACCTGTTGTCCGTCTTTGGGCTTTACCCGCACAGCAACATCACCATGCCGGATGGTCTGACTGCGACCCTGCTGTTCGGCGTTCAGGTGTGCGTCGTCACGCCGCTGGTGGAGGAGTGTGTCTTTCGCGGCATGATCTTCCAGTCGATGCGCCGATTCGGCGACAGCTTTGCCCTCACCATCTCTGCGGCGCTGTTTGCGCTGTTCCACGGCAATCTGGTGCAGGCGCCCAATGCCTTTTTGATGGGCTTGGTCATCGGCTATTTTGTCCTCTATTCCGGCTCACTGTGGGTCGGCGTCATCATCCACGCGGTGAACAACCTGCTGAGCTTTGGGATGGAGCTGATTTCGGCACAGCTGCCCGAGGAGATGCAGACCCTGTTTCTCCTCTCGGTGTTTGCCTTCTATCTGATTTCTGGCATCGCCTCTCTGCTGGTGCTGGTCAGAAAATACCCCAATATGTTTATGTTCATCCGTTCCTCCACCTTCTCCACCGAGCGCATCAAGTATCGAGTTGCTTTTTCTTCGATCACCATGTTCTGTGCGCTGACACTGCTGGTCATCATCATCCTGCAAAATATGCTCTAATCTCATCTGCAAAGGAGGAATCGGGATGTCCGAAACCATTCCCAGCTATCTGCAACGGGATGTCTTTTGGATGCAGCAGGCGCTGGAACTGGCAAGGAAGGCCGCTGCGCTGGGAGAAATTCCGGTCGGGGCGGTGCTGGTGCGTGGCGACGAGCTGATTGCCAGCGCCCACAACCGCCGAGAGCTGGACCAAGACGCGCTGGCACACGCCGAGGTGCTGTGTATCCGTCAGGCCTGCCAAGCGCTGGGTAGCTGGCGGCTGAGCGGCTGTACCCTCTATGTCACGCTGGAGCCCTGCCCGATGTGCAGCGGAGCCATCATCAATTCGCGGTTGGACCGGGTGGTGTATGGCGCACGCGACGAAAAAGCCGGGTGTGCCGGCTCGGTTGCAGACCTGTTCGTGATGCCGTTTAACCACACTCCCATCATCCGCTCCGGGATTTTGGAGCAGGAGTGCGCCGAGGTGCTCAGCAGCTTTTTCCAAAATCTGCGCTAGGTGCTGCGAAAACCAATCGAAAAATCCCACTACAGTGAAGGACGCACCAAGCCGTTCTTCGCTGTTTTTTTATCCTCTGTTAGGGAGGAGTGCAGACCGCTCGACTTTTTTCACTGCTATTCACTAACAATCAACAGGAAAAGATGTTGAAAACTTCGTTGAAACTGTTTAAAAGATGATATTTAATCTGCTTTTTACAGTTGGTAATTTATTTTTAACATTTTCAACCGCTCTTTCGTTTAATCTGGTGGATAAATTCATGGACTTTTGTCGGGATTTCCGTCCGGATTAT
>URFD01000091.1 GCA_900547015.1 uncultured Oscillospiraceae bacterium
GACAAAACAGACAAAAAGGAAAAGGAGCATCCCCAAAATCCCTCCCTGCACCGGAAATGCAGGTCAAACGGAGAAAGGGCATAGAAAAATGTTAATAGTTCATGTCTAGTCTTGCTCGTGCAAATCCGCTATAATGGAAAACAGCGGCGGTTTTTCCCTTTGGGGAAGAAAAGCTGCCCTGCTTGATTTTCTTATGTACTTTTTAGAAAGGTGTGTCCGATATTATGAATGAAAATCAGAACCAAAATCAGGAGACGGAACATTCCGAGCCGTCCTTGGCAAAGTCTCGAAACAAAATGCCGCTGATTGCAGCAGCAGTTCTCCTCGTGGTGGTGGCAACGGCGGCAATCTGGGCGTTCGGCGGCAGCCATAAACAGCAGGTCAGTGCGCAGGACCATCTCAACCCGACCTCGATTGCCTACACCGCAGAGGGCAAGGTGGGCATCGTCCGCAATCAGGAGACCTTCGACCTCTATGTGAACGGAGCAAAGGGCGGCAACCGGGAGATGATTAATCAGATTATGTCCGGCTCGATTCCCTATGCCGGGGACAAAAACTATGTAGAGCTGGCAAACGGCGAGCGGGTGTATATCCGGATGGAGGTTCTTTCGATTACCCAGATGAACGGCAAGCTCTGTGTTCGGACGGCGGACGGCGAGGAAACGGAGCTGGACGAATCTGTAAGCGGCATCGCCTGCCACAGCGACAATTCCGTTTTTTATAACAAGACGGTGGACGGTCAGCAGGTGCAGATGTGCTATCAGGACGGTCAGGTTACCCCGGTCGAGGAGGTACTCGGAGAGGACGCTCTCTCTGTGACCGCTATTTCCAAGGACGGAACGCTGATGCAGGTGGCACAGCTGGACGAGAATCGCAACACCACTGCCAGCGGATATTACTACGAGGGTCAGCTGCACCTGCTGGACAGCAACCAGACCGTCTTTCAGATTGCGCCAATCGGCAAGGAAGTCTTTGTGATGCAGGCTTCCGACAACACCGGACTGGTGGATTTGTATCGGGTGAAGGACCTTGCCAGCGCCGAGCTGGAACAGGTCGGCACCGCTGTGACCGAGGCGGTCGTCTATGATGACGGCTCGATGTCCTTTGTCGGGGATGCAGATATTGCCGCCAACGAGCACAACCCGATTGGCAGTATCTACCTCTACAACCATGCGGATGCGGTCGTTGAGAAGCTGGCAGACAACGCAGTTGCCATCCTGGAATCGCAGATGCGCAGCAAGGGCTGGATGAACGAGAACGGCAGAGATTTGACCACCAGCGAAATCAGCCGGGACTTCTCCCGCGATACCCAGCTGTGGGATGGACAGGTTCACTACATCGATGCGCAGGGAAATCTGTGTGCCTCCTCGGCACAGGCAGCAACGGTGGGCGAAAGCGGTTTGCGGGGCTTTGTCATCAGCGAGGATTTCTATCAGGTCGATGATTATTCCCTCAACGACGAAATCGTCTTTGCGACCTACGCACAGAACTGCCTCTACTGGAGCCGCGGCGCTGACCTGTACCGCTATCATCTGGGCAGCATGGAGCAGCCGGATGTCATCCCGCTGAATGAATCGGTAGCGGAGAAGGCCCAGCAGGACGGCGCACAGATTGGCTACATCACCTCTGGCAGCGGCGACATCATCGAGGAAAGCCAGCAGGTGCTGATTCTGAAAAAATTCAAAGAGGAAAACAGCGTGACCCTGCTGGAGCACGTGGGCGAGCTCAATCTTGCCGGTCTGGACAATGACGGCCGAACCATCTACTTTATCTCCGAGGACGGCAGCCTGTACGAAAAATCGGTAGAAAACAGAAGCAACCCGAAGCTGATGGATTCCGGGGTCCTTCAGGCGCAGGCAACCAGCGACGGTCTGTACTACCTGCTGGAGTGCAAGCCGCAGATTACGGTCGGTGCTTCCGGCGAGGAGGAAAGTGAGCAGGAGGTTTCCTACAACCTGATGCTCCGTCCTTACGGCAGCAGCCAATCTCAGCTGATTGCACAGGACGTCAACACCATCTCGGCCATTTATATTGGACAGTAAGCTGTTTGAGGGTCTCCCGATATTCTCTGGGAGACCCTTTTTGCAGGAAAGGAGAAACGATGAAAGCAATCGGAGTATATCTGCACATCCCGTTCTGCCTGTCAAAATGCCCCTACTGTGATTTTTACTCGGTTCCCTATACGCAACAGGCGGCTCAGGACTATGCCGCGGCGCTGGTGCGTGCGGTCAAAACCTCCCCGGCAAGGGGAAGTCAGGTGGACAGTGTCTATTTTGGAGGCGGCACACCGGTGCTGCTCGGCACAGACCTGCTGCCCATCCTAGAGGCGGTGGCACAGAACTATCAGCTGACCGATGACTGCGAGATTACCTTGGAGGCAAACCCCGCCGCGATGACCTATGATACCCTGTGCGCTCTCAGACAGGGCGGCTTCAACCGCATCTCGATGGGGGTGCAGTCGGCAAACGACCACGAGCTGCATTATCTGGGACGGCGCCACAGCTTTGAGCAGGCGGTGCAGAGCGTGCAGATGGCGCAGCAGGCAGGCTTTGAGAATGTTTCGGTCGATTTGATGCTGGGCACACCGCAGCAGACAGCAGAATCGGTTCGGCAGTTTGTCCAGACCTTCGATGATTTGGGGGTTCGGCACATCTCGGGGTATCTGCTGAAGATTGAACCGGGGACACCCTTTGCGCGGCAGCAGGTGGAGCGCCTGTGTCCCGGTGAGGAGGAGAGCGCAGACCTCTATCTGGACACCGTCGAGCAGATGGAGCAGCACGGATTTTTTCAGTACGAGGTATCCAACTTTGCCCGTCCCGGATTTGAGAGCCGGCACAATCTGAAGTACTGGCGCTGTGAGGAATATCTTGGCATCGGACCGGCAGCCCACTCCTACTATCAGGGAAACCGCTTTTATTTTCCGCGCAGCCTTTCGGATTTCTGCGCCGCGGAGGATGTCTGGAAGCTGGTGGAGCAGGACGGCGAAGGCGGCGGAATGTTTGAGTATGTCATGCTGCGTCTGCGCCTGAGAGAGGGTGTGAATCTCCCTGAGCTCAGAGCCTTGTTCGGGGTGGACACCACTGCCTTGGAGCGCAGGGCGAGCTTCCTGCAAAAGCAGGGTCTAGTTCGTTTGGACGGTCAGCGGCTCTTTCTGACACCGCAGGGATTCTTAGTTTCCAACAGCGTGATTGTCGATTTGCTGGAGTACTGTTAATTTTCTGACGGTGTTTTGAAGCGCGGTACTTGACAGGGCGGATAGGTATGTTACAATAGGAAAATAAGGACTCATACGGTGTCAGGGACAGGATGTCTGGAGCGGCGGCACAGGCAGGATTGTTCCAGAGGGAGGTATTGCTTTATGAAGATTCTGGTTCTGGATGGATTTGCGCTCAATCCCGGTGACTTGAGCTGGAAAGGGCTTGGTGAGCTGGGAACTGTGGTGGTGTACGACCGCACAGAGCAGGCACGCATTATCAGCCGTATCGGCGACGCCGAGGTGGTTCTGGTCAATAAGTGCCCGATTTCAAGGGAGACGATAGAAGCCTGTCCTAATCTGAAGCTGATCTGTGTATCGGCGACCGGATACAATACAATAGATTTGGAGGCGGCGCGCGAGCACGGAATCTTAGTGTGCAACGTGCCGACCTATGCGACCGAGTCGGTGACCCAGCACGTCTTTGCGATGCTGTTGGCAATCTCCAACCATGTTTCGGAGTATGTCCAGTCGGTCAAGGCAGGCGGCTGGCAGAAATCCCCGGACTTTACCTACAATGCCTTCCCGATTTTTGAGCTGGCAGGGATGACAATGGGCATTGTCGGAACGGGAAGAATCGGCCAGAGTGTAGCCAAGGTTGCCAAAGCCTTCGGGATGCAGGTGCTGTGCTACAGCAAGCACCCCAATCCGGAGCTGGAGGACAGCCAGCTGCGCTATGTTTCGTTTGAGGAGCTGCTGCGGGAATCCGACATCATCTCCCTGCACTGTCCGCTGACCGAGGAAACCGAGGACATGATCTGCCGTCATACCATCGCACAGATGAAGCGCGGCGTCATCATCGTCAATACCGCTCGCGGAAAGATTATCAACGACATGGACCTTGCCAATGCGCTGGCAAGCGGCAAGGTCGGCTATGCTGCTATCGATGTTTTGGAGGAGGAACCTCCGCTGCATGGCTCTCCGCTGTTGGATGCACCGCGTTGTCTGGTTACACCGCATATTGCATGGGCGCCTCGTCAGGCACGCAGACGCTGTATGCAGATTGTAGAGGAAAACATCCGCGCCTTCCAGCAGGGCAAGCCGCAGAATGTAGTAAACGAATAGATCAAAAAAGCTCGAACCATGAAAAATGGTTCGAGCTTTTTTCGCATTGTAGGAAGCGATTCCGATAAAATTTCAGGACGGTTCGGAAAGATGCTCCAGCTCGTCCGAATCGATGATGACATCGACCGGCAGCTCCAACGGATGGTGCAGCAGCACCTCACCCCGCTTCATAGGGCGGTCGATGCACTGCTTTTTGACCAGACGAATCAGCCGGAAGGTCAGCTCCTTCGGAACGGTTCCGGTGGTTTTGACCTCGACCGACGGCACAGCGTCAAATACCGTAGCGGCGTGGTAGGTCACAACCTTCCGCTCGCCGCGCAGCTCCTCCCGAGCGTGCAGGTCGCCGCGCGCACATTTGTTTCCGTGGACTGCGATTGCATCGCCCTGCTGCTCCACGGTCAGCTCACAGTGATTTTTGCAGACAGGGCAAATCATCTGTACCATAGATTGTTTCGCTCTCCTTTATCAAAGATGTCGTCTGCGGTTGACCCTGCGGTATTTCTTGCGCCGCTTGGAGCGGACGATGACGAGAATCACATACATCAGGACAAACAGCAGAACAAACAGAAAGACGAATTTGAACCAGAACTGCTGGAACAGCTGGTTGATTTTGTCCAGAGTCACCAGCAGGGAGCTGGCTTCAATCGACTCGGCAGCAATCAAATCCACCTGACCCAGCTCGCAGCCGTAGAGGATGAGCTTGAGGGTGCCCATCTTTTCTCCCTTTTCCACCGGGGCGGTCACATAGTCCTTTTCGCCGATGCGCTCGCCGTTGTTGTTGTAGGCGATGCGCCGCACATTGGAAACGTCGATGTTGTTTGGAATCAGCGCGGAGTAGGTCTGTCCACTGACCAGCTGAAGGTGGTCCTTGCCGTCCTTGGCAAGGCGGACATTGTTGATGCTGCTGACCTTGTCGCCCTTTTCCACGATGGTCTTGGCATGGTAGGTCTCAAACACCCAGTCGTAGAATTTGGCGGTCAGCACGAAGGCTTGGTTGGGGGTGATGTACCCGCCGTTTTCATCCAGATACGGGGCGCCCATCAGAACCAGAAGATACTCATAGCCGTCCTTTTCCGCGGTGGAGATCAAGCATCTGCCCGCCTCCTCCAGCGTGCCGGTTTTGACGCCGGTGATTTGCGGGTAGTAAAATCCCGAGCCCTCCACCAGCATCTTGTTGGTGCTGTCCCAGTGCAGGTTTTCCTGCTTGTTGGTGGGGCCGGTGTCGTAGCTTGGGGTGGACACGATTTTGCGGAAGGTCTCGTTTTGTAGGGCATACTGGGTAATCAGGTACATATCGTAGGCGGAGGAGTAGTGGTCGGCATCGAACAGGCCGTTGGAATTGACGAAGTGGGTGTTCTGACAGCCCAGCTCCTGCGCCTTGTCGTTCATCATCTTGGCAAAGGTTTCCAGAGAGCCGCCGCCGATTTCATACGCCAGCATGACCGCCGCCTCGTTTGCAGAGGGGAGCATGATGGCATACAGCAGCTGCTCGACGGTGAGCGTTTCGTTCAGGGTGATGCCGCCGGTGGAGATTCCGCCGCCGTACATGATATTGATTTCGTAGACATAGTTTTGCAGCTCTGCGGTAAAGGTCAGCTCCCGGCTCAAATCCGGGATATTTTCCAGCGTCAGGATGGCGGTCATAATCTTGGTCAGGGAAGCGGGAGACCGCTGTACGTCCGCATTCCGCGCGTGAATCAGGGTGTTGGTGGTCAGCTCCACCATGTAGACCGCCAGATTTTGCATCAGGGGGTCACTCTCATCGATGAAGGGCACGGTGCCCTGCGAAATGTCCAGCTTTCCGGCGCCGTTGTCCGCTTCGGTTTTCTCGGTTTCTGCGCCTTGCTGTGTCCCTTCGGTCTGTTCGGTCTGTGTTGGGGTCTGGGTGGTCAAACCGGATTCGGCAAATGTGCTCAGGCTCATGCTGCCGGCAATCAGGCAGGAAAGCAGGAACGCCATCAGTCGTT
>URFD01000092.1 GCA_900547015.1 uncultured Oscillospiraceae bacterium
ATGCAAACAAGGACGGGTCAAGATGACAATATCCGTTGGGATTTTTTTCGAGGTATTTCTGATGATATTCCTCTGCCGGGTCAAAACGGGACAGCGGCAAACATTCTACCGCAATCGGGTCCTTCCAGTTTTGTGCAAGCAGGTCGAGCTGTTGACGAATTACCGGCTCCTCTGCGGCGTCAGTATAATAAATGCCGGTACGATACTGGCTGCCATGGTCCTCTCCCTGCCGATTTATCGAGGTAGGATTGATGGAGCGGAAGTAATACTGGAGCAGCTCCGGCAGGGAGATTTGATTTGCGTCGTAAATAACGCGCACCGTTTCCGCATGGCCGGTGTTATTGTGGCAAACCTCCTCATAGGTCGGAGCCTGTGTGGTTCCGTTGGCATAACCAACCTCAGTTTCAACGACTGCGTCCAGCTGGTCCAGATATTTCTGGGTACCCCAAAAGCACCCTCCTGCAAGGTAAATGGTCTTATTCATTTTCTGATTCTCCTTTGTTTTGATATTGAAAATATGCCAACGCCACCTGCTGGAAAAATTGGTCCTTTTTCCGGCCATCCAGCGAGCTTTCAAACAGCAGCTGAACCTGAAGCAGCAGGCGATCTGCGGAGGCAACGCTCAAATCAGCGCCTCCGCTGTCCAAGAGCATCTCTGTCGAAACATGGAGTGCCTCTGCAAAGCGCTCCACAATATCGATTTTAGGGGCTCGGCTGTTTTTTTCATAATTATACACCGACCGTTCTGTAACCCCCGAGCGGTGTGCAAGCTCTGCCTGAGTCAGGCCAGCCGCTTTTCTTGCCTGCTTGAGATTTTCTCCAAATGTCACAAAACCCCTCCTATACAGCCAGAAATTGTTTTTCCTTATCTTACCGCCAGTGCCGCTATTTGTCAATATCCAAAGAATCCATCGGTACGAAAGACTTTAACGCAAAAAAAGATGCAGCAATTTTGCTGCATCTTTTTAAGGAATTAATCCTTCATGAAGTCCTTGAGTTTATCGAAAAAGCCTTTGCGTTTCCGATAATTCTTTTCGCCTGTCAACGAATCGAACTCCTTGAGGGCTTCCTTCTGCTTGCCGGACAGATTGGTCGGTACTTCCAGATTAACTCGGACATACTGGTCTCCGCGGCCTCTGCCGTTGACATAAGGGATACCCTTATTTCTCAGGCGGAATACAGTCGCCGACTGCGTTCCTTCCGGAATATTGTATTTTACCTTGCCATCGATAGTTGGGACAACCACCTCATCACCCAGCACGGCCTGCGGGAAGGTGATTGGAATTTCGCACCAAACATCGAAGCCATCTCGCTCAAACAGCGGGTCCGGACGAACAGCGGCTGTGACATTGACATCTCCTGCCGGTCCGCCATTGACGCCATGGTCACCCTGTCCACGCAGGACGAAGGTCTGTCCATTATCGATACCTGCCGGAACATCAACCTCGAGTTTGATGGATTTACGGACTCTACCCATTCCCTTACATTTATCGCAGGGATTCTTGATGACCTTACCGGTACCGGAGCATTTGCTACAAGCCTTCACGCTCTGCACAACGCCAAATGGGGTTCTCTGCTGAACGCGCACCTGACCAGTACCATGACACTCCGGACAAGTTTCCGGCGCACTGCCTTTTGCGGCACCGGTGCCGGAGCACTCTTCACACTGAACCAGACGGCTGAAGCTGATTTCCTTCTTGCAGCCCTTTGCAGCCTCCATAAAGGAAAGTGCAATATCGATATTGATATTGTTTCCTCGAATTGGTGCATTGGGGTTTCGGGTTCTGCTGGAACCGCCGAAGCCTCCAAAGCCGCCGCCACCGCCGCCAAAGAAGCTGTCGAAAATATCTCCGATATCTCCAAAGTCGAATCCGCCTGCACCGAAGCCACCGCCGCCTGCGCCATAGTTCGGGTCAACACCGGCATGGCCAAACTGGTCGTAGCGCGCACGCTTTTCCGAGTCGGACAGGACCGCATACGCTTCATTGACCTCTTTGAATTTTGCCTCTGCCTCTTTATCTCCTGGATTCAGGTCCGGGTGATACTGCTTTGCCAGCTTTCGGTAAGCCTTTTTCAGCTCATCGTCGGAACAACCCTTCTGGACACCCAGCACCTCATAATAATCTCTTTTTTCCTCTGCCACTCTATTCACCTGCTTTTTCTGCCAAAAGAAATGGGTTTATTGATGTACACACCATGAGGATTGGAGCGAATACCCCAATCCTCATGTCCTGATTTCTTAGTTATGAATGTTTCAGATTATACTTCTTTGAAGTCAGCATCTACAAAGCCGTCATTGTTCTGACCGCCGTTTGCACCATCGTTGTTGGTAGCACCCATGTCAGGACCTGGCTGGCCGCCCTGTGGGTTGACATTCTGATAGAGTTTTGCAGATACATCGTAGAATTTCTTCTGGAGATCTTCCTGTTTTGCTTTGATGTCTTCCAGGTTTGCGCCCTTAACAGCTTCTTTGAGTGCGTTGAGCTTGGTTTCCAGCTCACCCTTATCAGCTGCGTCAATCTTGCCTTCGAGGTCTTTGAGGGTCTTTTCAGTCTGGAAAATCATCTGGTCAGCACCATTGCGGATGTCAACTTCCTCACGCTGTTTCTTGTCTGCTTCTGCATACTGCTCCGCATCCTTAACAGCCTTGTCGATATCTTCTTTGGACATCGAAGTGGAGGAGGTGATGGTGATGTGCTGCTCTTTGCCGGTACCCAAATCTTTTGCGGATACATGAACGATACCGTTTGCGTCGATATCGAAGGTTACCTCGATTTGTGGAGTACCTCTCATTGCAGGAGCGATACCATCCAGACGGAACATACCCAGAGTCTTGTTATCTTTTGCCATTTCACGTTCGCCCTGCAGAACATGGATATCAACAGAGGTCTGATTGTCCGCAGCGGTAGTGAAAATCTGAGATTTCTTGGTTGGGATGGTGGTGTTTCTCTCAATAATCTTGGTGGAAACGCCGCCCAGAGTCTCCAGACCCAGAGACAGTGGAGTTACATCCAGCAGCAGCAGACCTTTTACTTCGCCTGCAAGAACACCGCCCTGAATTGCTGCACCGATTGCAACACATTCATCCGGGTTGATGCCCTTGAATGGGTCTTTGCCGGTGATTCTCTTAACTGCTTCCTGTACAGCTGGGATACGGGTAGAACCGCCGACCAGCAGAACTTTATCCAACTCAGCTGGTTTCAGACCTGCATCGGAAAGTGCCTGATTTACTGGACCCATGGTCTTTTCAACCAGGTCAGCAGTCAGCTCATTGAATTTTGCACGGGTGATGTTCATGTCAAAGTGTTTTGGACCGGTTGCATCAGCGGTGATGAATGGCAGGTTTACATTTGCCTGAGTCATGCCGGAAAGCTCAATTTTTGCTTTTTCAGCTGCCTCTTTCAATCTCTGCATTGCCATCTTATCGCCGGACAAGTCGATGCCGTTTTCTTTCTTGAATTCAGCAACGAAGTAGTCCATCAGTCTCTGGTCGAAGTCATCGCCGCCCAGTCTGTTGTTACCGGCAGTAGCCAGAACTTCCTGAACACCGTCGCCCATCTCGATGATGGAAACATCGAAGGTACCGCCGCCCAGGTCGTATACCATGATTTTCTGGTCGGTCTCTTTATCAACACCGTAAGCCAGAGCAGCTGCGGTTGGCTCGTTGATGATACGTTTTACATCCAAGCCAGCAATCTTACCAGCATCCTTGGTTGCCTGACGCTGTGCGTCTGTGAAGTAAGCAGGAACGGTGATAACTGCCTCGGTAACAGGCTCACCCAGATATGCCTCTGCATCGGATTTGAGCTTCTGCAGAATCATTGCAGAGATCTCTTGTGGGGTGTAGGATTTATCATCGATTGTAACCTTGTAGTTGGTTCCCATCTCACGTTTAATCGAGCTGATGGTTCTGTCTGCGTTGGTGACAGCCTGACGTTTTGCAACCTGACCAACCATTCTTTCACCGGTTTTAGAGAAAGCAACAACGGAAGGGGTGGTGCGAGCGCCTTCTGGATTTGCGATAACAACAGGTTCGCCGCCTTCCATAACGGCTACGCAGGAGTTTGTTGTACCTAAGTCAATACCAATTGTTTTTCCCATAGTAATACCTCCATGATATATCTGATCAAAATGAATTAGATTTACGATTGAATTTGTCTGATTGTCCGATTGGGAAATCAGTTTGCAACGGTAACCATTGCATATCGAAAGACACGGTCACCAATACGGTAACCCTTCTGAAGAACTTGTGCTACTACATTTTCACCCAGGTTTTCATCCTCGATGTGCATCACAGCGTTGTGCAGGTCCGGATTGAATGTTTCTCCTTCTGTTCCAATCTGCTCGACGGAAAGGTCTGCCATGGTTTTCATGAAAGACTGGAAAATCATCTCAATTCCCTTTTTAAAGGGTTCATCGCTGCACTCTGTCTGCATGGCACGCTCAAAGTTATCAATAATTGGCAGGAACTTTTCGACCGTGTCAGCTTTGGCCTGCGGATAGATTGCATCCTTCTCCTTGATGGAGCGTTTGCGGTAGTTATCATATTCCGCCAGTGTCCGAAGTAGCTTATCATTGAGCTCGTCAAGCTCCTTTTTCAGCTGATCCTGCACTGCATCTGTCTGCTTTGCATCCGCTTCCGATTGAGCCTGTGCAGTTTCTCCGGCAGCTGCTCCCTCATCCTTCACAGAAGGCTGTTCGGTCTGCTGTTCTTGTTTCTTTTTCTCCGACACGTCTGCTGTCTCCTTTACAAATTGTTCTATCTGATGTGTTTGGTTTACAGGTTGCTCATCTGCTGCTCATTCATGGTCTCGCTCAACAGCTCACCTAGCATCTTGGCAAAATATTCGATATGCGGAATCAATGTTGGATATTCCATTCGAACCGGTCCAATCAATGCCAGGGTTCCGCAGCGGGCTGCCCCGATATGATACTTGACCGCAATCACAGTGGAATTTGCAAGTTCCATGCTGCTGTTCTCTTTGCCAACCGAAATGCGGGTATTGAAATTTCCTTCCGGTATCAGGCCGATTGCCTTTTCCTTTTCATCCAGAATCAACAAAAGATCCTTTGCAAAATCCTTCATCTCATCATAGGCAAGCAGGTTGGTCGAACCCTTCGCGCAAAAATGTCCATCGTTGATTTCTTTACACAGGGAATAGATTGCGGAAAGCAGGGTGGTAAAGACTTCGGTGTAGTTCCCGATGGAGAATGCCACCGAGTTGATATAGCTGTCCGAGATTTCGTTGAGACTTTTTCCAGCCATTCTGGAATTAGCAAAGCTGGTAAAGAACTCACATACTTCCCGGGTGATGCTGAAATCCACTCTGCACACCTTGCTTCGAACTGAGCCGTTGGACGCAATCACCATAATGATGACGGTGCGTTCTGCGGCAGGCAGCAGTTCGATTCGTTTCACAAAAACCTCCGGCGGCGTACTGGTGGTCGAGATGGTCGCACAGTGCGTATAATCTGCGAGCGCCCGTGCTGCATCCGACAACAGCCTGTCAGGGTCAGGGTCTCTGACATTGAACATTGCTTCGATGGAAGCCATATCTGCGGCAGACACTGGACTTACCCGCATCAGGTGGTCGAGATAATATCGATAACCCATGTGCGAAGGAATCCTTCCTGCCGAGGTATGCGGCTGTTCCAGAAACCCCATGTCAAACAAATTTGCCATATCGTTTCGTATCGTTGCCGGTGAAGCAACGATATCCAGCAGAGCTGCAATCCGTCTGGAGCCGACCGGTTCACCGGTTCTTGTGTATTCCTCAATGATAGCCTTGAGGATCTTTTGCTTTCGGCTATCCAGCTCCAAGACTATCACCTCTTTTCCTAGTTTAGCACTCTTGTATCTCAAGTGCTAAACATAATTTAACACGATTCCCTGTCGTTGTCAAGCACTTTGTGCGTCTTTCATAAATTTTTAACACTTTCTTCAGTTTGTATACAATGTTTGGGAAAATCCTGATTTCAGCTCCAATCTTTGCCCTTTTTTGCTTTTCAATCCG
>URFD01000093.1 GCA_900547015.1 uncultured Oscillospiraceae bacterium
AGGAGCAGGAACAGGAGCTTTTGGAAGAGGAAAAATATTTTCAGGACCGGTTTGCTCAGCTGCCATGTCCGCCGCTTCCCGAAGGACTTTGTGCAGAAAATCTTTGGAGCAGGATTTGTGCCGACGAAGGAGACCATCAGGTTACGGTGGAGCTGTCCGCAGTAGAGGAACAAATTCGGCAGGAAAACAGCCGACAAGCTGTCTCTAATACAAAGACAGAAGCCGACAAACCGAAAAAGATGGGAGAGCGCATCGAGTTCCCAACTCAAAAAGCGATGCAGAAGAACAAGAAAATTTCGCTGGCACAGCGCCGCCGCAGATGGGCAGTGGCCTGCACGCTGGTTTTGGTGGTGGGACTTTCTGCGGCCTTCTGGAAGCTGAAAGCACCGCTGGAGCTGTCGGGCCGCATGATGATGAAATCGGCAGCGCCGGAGGCCGCACAGGAGTTGCAGGAGATGCCGGAGACCGCGCCGAAGCAGGAGGATGCTCCGATGGTCGCCGCGATGCTGCCGGAAGCGTCCGAGGAAGAAGATGCGGAGATTCCGATGGAGGAGCAGTCTGAAGCCGCCGAAGCCGTACAGCCGGAGCAGGCGGAACAGGCAGCACCCGAAGCCGCAGAGGAAGAGCCTGTGCTGAAGATGGCAGTGCCGCAGAGTGAATCGGAACCGGATTCTCCGGCTCAAGCCCTGCGCAGCCAGATTTTGCAGTCGCTCGATAGCGGAAGCACCGCCACAGGAAATGCCCAGACAACCCAAAATACAGCAGACTCCACCGAGGTGCCGATTCTCAAAAACGGCCAGCCTGAAACCGCTACAGCGGAGCCTTCGGACGAAGCGGCTACACCGGATTCGGGAGAAACCGTTGAGGAAGAGGAGACGACGGAGGAAACAGTAGAAGCAATCGCACCGGAATCGGCACCGCAGGACAAAATATCGGTGCTTCGGGATGTCATGCAGAGTGCAAAGGAAGGCAAGAAAAAGAAAACCTTCCAGCTCGGCAAGGGCAAGCTGCGCTATGATGGCGCCACCGGCATGGCAGTCCTGCTGGATGAGACCGATGCAGAACGCTCCTCGCTTCAGCTGACACCCGGCGCCCAGCTGCTGGCTTCGGGCAAAACCATGGTGGAAATGATTGGGGATGCCCAGAACGGTCAGGTTACCGTCAACCTGTACCGATTGGATGACCTGACCGAGCCCGAGCAGGTACGCAGTCTGACCATTCAAGGTGAGCTGTTCGACAGCTATTCCAGCGGAGAGAACGGCTATACCATCTGCACCAGCGTCTGGTTCACCCGTGAGCAGGTGGAGGCAGGAAGCTTCCTGCCGATGGTGGACGGGGAAGAAATTTCCGCAGAGCAGGTTCACATCGTCTCCGGCTACGGGGAAAATGACCGTGTTAACTATCTGCTCAATGTCACCCTGACGCTCGATTCCATCACCACCCGCGCAGACCTTTACCTGCAATAGCATTGGAAGCTAAAAAAGGCGTGAACGCTTATCACAAGCGTTCACGCCTTTTGAACTGTTTTGATTTATTGCAGGACGCCGACAATCGACAGCAGGTCGAGCGGGTGCTGCGGTTTGTAGTCTGCATCAATCTGGTCGGGGAAGAAACAGCCCCACACAGCCAGTGCGAAGTCGCAGCCGGCATTTTTGGCACAGCCGGCATCGAAGTCGCTGTCTCCAACGAACAGAACCTCGGAGAGCTTCAGGCCGGTTTCCTCACAGAAATAGAGCATGGAGTCGGGTGCAGGCTTGGGGTGCGCGACCTTGTCACAGGTGACCACCAAATCGCACAGCTCCAAAAAAGGCTCGGGGATGTAGTGCTGGAGGTCTCCCAGCTCGTCACAGCGGCGGGAGGTGTTGACACCCAGCAGGATGCCGGCTTCCTTCATCCGGCACATCGCAGGGAAAATCCCCTCAAACAGGGAGGCATTCTGGCACAGCTCCAAAATATTCTGAACCCACAGCTCCTCAAATTCCTGTGTCCGCTCCGGAGGTGTGCCTAGGTAGCGCATCGCATTTTCTGCGGTCATGCCGTAGGTCAGCTGAAGGTCATAGTCCGAGATGGGGTGACCGAGGATGGAGATGCAGGTGCGCTGAAGCGCTTCAATATTATACTGGGAATCGACGGCGGTTCCGTCCAAGTCAAAGACGACCGCCCGATAGTTTGGTTTGTTCATGGAAAATTGTTCCTTCCGTATCATTGATTTCGGGGCAGGTGGCCGATGACCACGCGGTCATTTCCGCCGTAATCGGGGATGACACGAATCTGGTCAAAGCCGTTTCCCTGCAAAAACTGTGAAACTGCCGAACCCTGTCGGTAGCCGATTTCAAACAGGAGCCAGCCGTCCTCCTTTAAAAAGCGGCGGCAGCGCTCGGAGAGGATGCGGTAAAAATAAAGTCCGTCCTCGGGCGCAAGCAGTGCCATCTCCGGCTCTTGGCGCACCTCGGGTTGGAGGTTTGCCATCTCGTCTGCGCCGATGTAAGGGGGGTTAGCAGTAATCAAATCAAACCGGCAGCCCGGTTGCCAGCTCAGGACATCCGCCTGAACGATTTGCAGATTGGTGCATTGGTGTAAATCCCGATTCCGACGCAGGTAACCCAGCGCCTGCTCGGACAGCTCCACAGCGGTCAGCCGAGCGTCCTCGGGCAGATTCTTGCTCAGGGAGATTGGGATGCAGCCGGTGCCGGAGCACAGGTCGCACAGCTGAGGAGCCAGCTTTCCGTCGCACAGCTCCAGCGCCGTTTCGACCAGAATCTCGGTGTCGGCACGGGGAATCAGAACGCCCTCTCCGACCAGAAAGGGCAGGCCGAAAAACTCCCACTGACCCAGAAGATATTGCAGAGGATAGCCGCTCAGACGGCGGAGCACCCGCTGCTCGAACACAGCCTGCTGTTCGGCATCGGCTGGGTCATCCAGATGCAGCAGCAACCCGGTCTGGGAAAGTCCGGACAGCTGCTCGAGCAGCAGCTGGGCTTCGTGCGGTGCAAGCCCTTGCTTGCAGGCATGGGCAAACATCTCCCGATAGGTTGTCATCTGTCATCGCTTCCTTTCTTAGGGGTTGGATTGCTTGGGTTAGAACAGTGCTTCATTTGGGTTTTCGGGGATGACCCGCTTCATCGAGGCAATCGCAACCTCAATCATGCTGTCGTCCGGCTCTCGGGTGGTCAGACGCTGGGTCCACAGTCCGGGTGCGGAGAGGATGCGGGTGAACAGGTTGTCGTGACGACCGGCAAATTTGATACATTCATAGGACAGCGACATGATGATGGGCAGGGTCAGCACCTTGAGGCCGACACGCATCCAGACATTGTTCCACGAAACCATCGAGGAAACCAGAATGGAGAGCAGCAGGACGATGACCAAAAAGCTGGTGCCGCAGCGGGGGTGGAAGCGGGTATACTTGCGGACATTTTCTACTGTCAGCTCCTCGCCATGCTCGTAGCAGAAGATGGTTTTGTGCTCGGCTCCGTGGTACATGAACACCCGCTTGATGTCGCTCATCTGCGAGATGCCTGCCAGATACAGGATGAGAATGGCCATCTTAATCAGACCTTCCAGCGCGGACAACATCAGCGGATGAGAGATATGACCCTTGAGGAGGTTGACAATCGTGGTGGGCAGAAAGGCAAAGAAGAACAGTGCCATCAGCAGAGAAAAGATGAGAATCATACCCTCGATGAACGGCATGAATCGATCACCAAGGAGCTGACGGAGCTTCTGCTCGAATTTAGAGGGCTGCTCGTCCTCCTCATCCAGACCGGCTTTTTCGGCAGCCTTCATCAAACACTGGTAGCCGCAGGTCAGAGATTCCACAAAATTAAATACCCCTCGGATAAATGGTGTCTTTTTATACCATTTATTTCCATCGGGGGTGGCCCAATCCTCGGTAGAGATGGTTCCATCCGGCAGTCGGACGGACAGAGCGGTCTTTTTGGGGCCACGCATCATAACGCCCTCAATGACGGCCTGTCCGCCAATCGAGGTTTTGATGGTGTTGGAACAGCTTTGTTTTGACATGGGAACAAGAACTCCTTTATACAAAATCTTTGGTTTGACGATTTTTGACAAAAACAGGATTGCATGAATCGGGAAGGGAAGATTGGCTTTTTCACCTTCTCCGATGCCGCAGACTTCGGACAGAAAAACCCGCTGTACTCTGCACGCGGACAGTACAGCGGAAGAATCAGCTTCGGTCAGCTGCTCTAAGAGGGGGTCTGCTCGTCCGGACAGCGGAAGGGTCTGGTCGCAGACAAATCCTCCGGGCTCTGTACGGCTTCGCTGTGCTCCAAGGTCACTTCGCGAGTGTCCTCCGGATTCGGGACCGGCACGATGCTGTTGGAACGACGGTCGTCCTCCATCAGGAAGCGCGCGTAGAGCATGGCGCTCATCGAGTAGTAGGCCGAAACATACAGGAGCGGCAGGATGAGCAGGGAGCAAAGCCCCCATCCGAGGAAGGAAAGCTGGAAGAGGAAAATCTCATCCCGGATGCCGCGGGTGGCATGGGCAGAGCTGCGGATGGCCTTGCCTACCGTAGTCTGTCCGTCCAGCAGGTAGTATTTGGCAAGAAAATATTTCTGGATATGGATGAGCCAAAAGACCGCGAACAGCAGGAACAGGGCGCCGGAAAGCACCAGAGCAAGGCTTCCCGCAAAGCTGGAGGCAGCGGTAGGGCTGCGAAGCATCCAGAGCGAAAATCCGATGCCGGCAGCAGGCAGCGCCAGATAGCGCAATCCGTGCAGCAGGATGCGAACCCCGACATTCAGCGAGAGCCACAGCGAACGGAAGAACATCTTGCGGTTGGAAAAGCAGTAGAAGATGTTGAGAATATCTTCGGAAATGCCGTCAGAGAGGGAGTAGTACCAGCGGGTGATGCCCAGCTCCAGCGGAATGATGAGCAGGAAGGAGCCGGTCGCCATGACGATGCTCAGGATAAAGGACACGATCCAAGTCTCGGAGCCTGCCGAGGCCGGGCTTGACGCACCTGCGGGCAGCTGAAGCAGAATGTTGGCAATCATCTCGATGATGATGAACAGCAGGTAGATGGCGGTACTGAGCAGGACAATGGAAACGGTTTTCCCCCAGTTGTTGCACAGACAGCGTCTGGCATTGTATTTTACTTGTTTTCTCAATGTCATAATGGCGGACTCTCCTTCATCGTGGATTGGGTGGATGGAACAAAATTATTCGAAGAACATCTCCTCGCCATCCTCATAATATTTCTTGGTGGACCAGTGGTCCTCCCAATCCTCCGGGGTCATTGGGATTGCGCCCAGCACCTCAAACACCTTGTCGCGGGTCCACAGCTCCGGGGTCATCACAATGGTATAGCCTGCACCGGCAGCACATTCCCATTCACCCATTGGGTGACGCGGAAAGCCCATCAGCGCAAGCATCGACATAATCATGCCGCCCGGGATGACCAGCGCCGCATTGTGGATGTCGTTTGCCATCATATCCTGGAACACATCGTCCAGTCCCTTGATGACGCGGCGGATGAAGGCCATGCCGTCCTCGCCCTCCGGCGGTGCATTGTGCATACTGTCGCGGCTCCATGCGATGAAGGTCTCATCGTCCTGAAGCTCGTCGAGCGTTTTGCCCTCGTAGGTGCCGAAGTCCATCTCCATCAGCTGCGGCACATCAAAGAGCTTGTAGCCGGGATAGATGATTTTGGCGGTCTCGCGACAGCGGCGCAGAGGGGAGGAGTAAATCTTCTCCACCGGCGGATAGTCCTTGCCCTTGCAGAACTCCTTGAGGGCATCGATACCCTCCTGACACAGAGGATAGTCGGTCAAGCCGACATATTTTCCTTCCAGATTGGCACGGGTGATGCCGTGGCGGAGCAGATGAATTTTGTAGGTAAGCATAGAAAACGTCCTTTCTTTCGGGTTGGAAGGGAAAAATGCTACACCCCGCACCGAAGAAGACGGGTAAAATTGCAGATATTTTTCTGTTAGATGGCTTAGCAATCTCTTGTTCTCC
>URFD01000094.1 GCA_900547015.1 uncultured Oscillospiraceae bacterium
TATCGGTACAAGAAAACCAGTGAGAGCAGTTACGGCAGCTACACCAGCATCTATTCCGGCACGACAAAAAGCGGAACTTCTTTCAGCTACTCCAATTTGGAACTGTGCAATCTGGATGCCAACAGTTCCTACGACTTCCATCTACAGATCCAAGACAAGCTCTATTCCTTGAGCAGTCTGGATCTGTATTTTACTGTTCCGCAGGGCACGCCGCTCATTGCGCTTCGGAAAAAGAAGGTCGGCATCAACACGCCGGACCCGCAAGCCACGCTGGATGTGGACGGCAGCATCCACATGAACGGCGTCAATGTCCACGGCAAAATGGGTAGAGTGGACGGTTCGACCACCGACCTCAACAATGTAAAGACTCCCGGCTACTATTTTGCGTATTCCGCTTCCACGGAAAAGCACTTTCCGACCACCACAATCGGTATGCTGGAGGTCTTTCTGCCGGAGAGCTACTTCATTCAACAGCGATACACCGTCTATAACGGCTCAAGGATGTATATTCGGGGAAACTATGGCGGCACATGGTCTTCGTGGCACACGGTGTCGCTAACCACAGTAACATAAAGAATATTTTTCGGAATCAAGGCTCTCTGCGGAGTGCCTTTTTTCATACACAAATTCAACTTTCAAAGGAGGACAAACAACATGAAAGAATTCTGGACGACCATTCAGGTGGTGTTCGCCGGAATCGGCGGCTGGCTGGGATGGTTCTTGGGAGGATGTGACGGCTTGCTTTATGCGCTTCTGGCTTTCGTAGTCATCGACTACATCACCGGCATCATGTGCGCCGTGGTGGATAAGAAGCTGTCCAGCGAAGTCGGATTCAAGGGCATTTTCAAAAAGGTGCTCATCTTCGCTCTGGTTGGCATCGGGCATATTCTCGACACCCGCGTCATCGGCAGCGGCTCGGTGATGCGTACTGCCGTCATTTTCTTCTATTTGTCGAATGAGGGCGTGTCCCTGTTGGAAAACGCCGCATACCTGGGACTGCCCATTCCGCAGAAGCTGAAATCTGTGCTGGAGCAGCTTCATGACCGCAGTGAAAAGGAGGATGAATAACATGGCTTACACGAACAGCCCCCTGGTGTCCTACACCAAACTCAGCCCGAACCACTCTGGGCAGCGCACCCACAGCATTGACCGCATCACACCGCACTGCGTGGTGGGTCAGTGCTCGGTGGAAACTCTGGGCAATATTTTTCTGCCTGCATCCCGGCAGGCAAGCAGCAACTACGGCATCGGCGTGGACGGTCGGGTCGGGATGTATGTGGAAGAGAAAAACCGCTCCTGGTGCTCCTCCTCCGCAGCCAACGACCAGAGAGCTATCACCATCGAGTGTGCCAGCGACAATACCGAGCCGTATGCGTTCAAGGATGTGGTGTACCAGCGGCTCATCGAGCTTTGCACCGATATCTGCAGGCGCAACAGCAAAACCAAGCTGCTCTGGCTGGGCGATAAGACCAAGACGCTCAACTACACCCCGAAATCTGACGAGATGGTGCTGACCGTCCATCGGTGGTTTGCGAACAAAAGCTGCCCCGGTAACTGGATGTATGCCCGTATGGGTGATTTGGCATCCAAGGTCACGGCAGCGCTCGGCAGTGAGGTGAAGCCTGCCGACCCAGTCAAGCCCACTGGGCCTATCAAGGTTGGCGACCTCGTGACCATCACAGGCAGCACCTACTATGGCGGCAAATCCATCCCCGGCTGGGTGAAGAAGCTCCGCTGGTATGTGGTAGAGGTCAGCGGTGACCGTGCGGTCATCAATAAGGACGAGTCCGGCAGATACGCCATCATGTCGCCGGTCAAGACCTCTGCGCTTGCCTTGGCAGGCACGAAACCCTCCGAGGATTACCGCATCCACACCGTGGTGCATGGTGACACCCTCTGGGCAATCGCCAAGAAGTATCTCGGCAACGGCAGCCGCTACAAGGAAATCGTCAGCCTGAATGGGCTGAAAAGCAATGTCATCTACAGCGGCATGAAGCTGAAGATTCCGAACAAGTAAACCGAACCTATCACACGCCCTCTGCGGATTTTTCCGTGGAGGGCGTTATTTTTTTTGCCCATTTTACCCTGACAAAAGTGCCTTTTCTCTGGGTATAGCGAGAAACGCTATTTCTCAGGAATGAGGTATCAATCACTATGACAGACACGGAACGCTCACGAATTGTGGAACTCCAACACCAGGGCTACGGGTATAAGAAAATATCCGCTATAACAGGGCTACCGCTTAACACTGTAAAGTCCTTTTGCGCCAGACATCCTGTGCAGATCAAAGAGATGCCGGACTCAAATGCCCTGTGCCGAAACTGCCTGACTCCGCTTGAGCAGACACCGCATAAACGGAAAAGGATGTTCTGCTCCGATGCCTGCCGAATGGCGTGGTGGAACGCACATCCCGAAAGAGTGCAGCGAAAAGCGTACTACACACTCACTTGCCGACATTGCGGGAAGCAGTTTGAAAGCTATGGCAACAGCCATCGGGTGTTCTGCTCCCGTGACTGCTATTTGAAATTCCGCAGGAAGGAGGCCGACCATGAGTGATTACGATAAGCGTCTGTTTGCCTACCAGTTGGCGATGGCACTCGCCCGGAGTATGCGTTCCAAGGGGCTGATCTCAGCCAAAGAGTACGCTAAAATTGATACGATCATCGCCAATAAATATGGCATATCTTCGTGTAGTATATTCCGCTGAAATCGCTGGATAACTGGGGCATTCAGAGGTAATATGTAACACACCTAAGGAGGTGAACCGATGGATAGAATTATAAAACGGGTCGATTTCCCGAAAATCATGCAGCCGCAGTTTTTGAAAGTATGCGCCTACACCCGTGTTTCCTCCGGCAAGGATGCGATGCTCCATTCGCTTTCTGCCCAGGTCAGTCATTACAGCGAAATGATCCAGTCCCATACCGGCTGGGTCTACTGCGGCGTTTACAGCGACGAAGCCCTGACCGGAACCAAGAGCGACCGGGACGGCTTTCAGCAGATGCTGACAGACTGCCGTGCCGGGAAAATCGATATGGTCATTACAAAGAGCATTTCCCGCTTTGCCAGAAACACCGTCACTCTTTTGGAAACCGTCCGAGAGCTGAAAAGCCTGGGCGTTGATGTGTTCTTCGAAGAACAGAACATCCACACCATGAGCGCTGACGGTGAGTTGATGCTGACCATCCTGGCATCGTATGCCCAGGAGGAAAGCCGCTCCGTCAGCGAAAACCAGAAGTGGCGTGTCAAACGGAACTTTGAAGCAGGAATCCCCTGGAACGGGCGAATGCTCGGATACCGAATGCAGGATGGCAAATACTACATCATTCCGGAGGAGGCGGAGCTGGTTCGCCGCATTTATCGAGAATTTCTCGACGGCATGGGTCGAAACCGCATCGCTGCAAAGCTGAATGACGAGGGCATTCAACCCACCAGATACGGTGAAGAATGGCATCCGCAGACGATTGCAAAGATACTACGGAACTACGCCTACACGGGCAATCTGCTCCTTCAGCGATTTTACTGTGAAAGCTACATCACGAAGAAAACGGTTCCCAACAACGGGCAGAAAACAATGTACCATGCGGAAAGAACCCATGAAGCCATTATCCCTTTGGAAGAGTGGAAGGCAGTGCAGACAGAAATTGAACGGCGAGCTGAGCAGCACAAATCGAAGCCGCCCGCACAGCCGTCTTTCTTTTACACTGGTCGCATTCAGTGTGCAAAATGCGGGAAGAACTTCCGCAGGAAAACAACGGCAGCACGGGTGGTTTGGATCTGTGCCACGCTCAACACCAAAGGGAAAAAGCACTGCGCTTCCAAGCAGATACCGGAGGCCACCCTTGACGAGCTGGTGCGACAGGTCACGGATGACCCTTTCAGCGTCAAAAAAATCATTGCCGGTGACGGCAACACCCTGCACTTTCACTTTTCAGACGGCTCAGTGGTCACACGCACCTGGACAGACCGTTCACGAGCTGAAAGCTGGACGCCGGAAATGAAAGAAAAGGCACGACAGCAGTCACTGGCAAGAAGGAGGCAAAAATCATGAACACTGCGGTTCGGACGGTTACGGTGATACCACCGTCCATCAACCCCATGACCCACCTAACTGACACGCCGCTTTACAAACTGCGAGTTGCTGCTTACGCCCGTGTTTCCACGGACAGCGATGAGCAGTTCACCAGCTACGAAGCTCAAATCGACTACTACACGCAGTACATTCAGAGAAACCCGGAATGGACATTCGTAAAGGTCTATACAGATGAGGGGATTTCCGGCACGAATACCAAGCACCGTGCGGGTTTCAATGAGATGATCGAGGATGCCTTGGCGGGAAAAATCGACCTCATCGTTACAAAGTCCGTCAGCCGATTCGCTCGAAACACCGTGGATAGCCTCGTCACCATCCGCAAACTCAAAGAGAAAGGCGTCCAGGTCTACTTTGAAAAGGAGAACATTTACACCTTCGACGGCAAGGGTGAACTGCTGCTCACCATCATGTCGAGCTTGGCGCAGGAAGAAAGCCGCTCCATTTCGGAGAATGTAACCTGGGGGCAGAGAAAACGTTTCGCCGACGGGAAGGTCAACCTGCCATATAAGCAGTTCCTCGGTTACCGCAAAGGAGCGGACGGCTTTCCAGAAGTTGTACCGGAGGAGGCGGTCATTGTCCGCCGAATCTATACTCGATTCATGGAGGGGCTGACGCCGGGAGCTATTGCAAAGGAGCTGACAGCGGATGGAATTCCGACTCCATCGGGAAAACAACGCTGGCAGACCAGTACAGTGGAAAGCATCCTCCAAAATGAGAAGTACAAGGGCGCTGCACTCCTGCAAAAATGCTTTACAGTCGATTTCCTCACGAAAAAGAGGAAGGTCAACGAGGGCGAGGTGCCGCAGTATTATGTGGAACACAGCCATGAGCCAATCATTACGCCGGAAGAGTTCGACAAAGTTCAGACGGAACTTGCTCGGCGCAAGCGAATAAGCCGCCAGTACAGCGGAAAGAGCATTTTCTCCTCCCGCATCGTCTGCGGGGACTGCGGTTCCTACTTTGGCTCAAAAGTCTGGAACTCAACCTCAAAATACCGCAGGGTCATCTGGCAATGCAACGGCAAATTTAAGGGTGAGCACAAATGCGAAACGCCGCATCTGGACGAGGAAACCATCAAAGCACGGTTTGTTGCTGCTATCAACGCCATTATCGACAGCAAGGACAACATCCTTGAGGACTGCCGTCTGATGCAAACCACGCTGACAGACTGCACGGGCATTGATGCAGAGATCGAGAGCCTGCTTGAGGAGATCGATGTGGTGGCCGAGCTGACAAAACGCTGCATCGCAGAGAATTCACAGACGGCGCAGAACCAGAATGAATACGCCGCCCGGTACAATGGATTTGTGGAGCGGTACGAAAAAGCCAAGGCACAGCTTGAGCAACTTCGCGCCACAAAGGTTGCACGGGAAGCCCAGGCGGAAGCCATTGGAGCATTTATGTTCGAGGTGCAGGAACTGGATGCCCTCACCAATTTCGACGATAAGCTCTGGCTGACCGTCATTGACACAGTGACCGTCCACGCCGACGGACGAATGACCTTCAAATTCCAGGGCGGCACAGAAATCGAGGCGTGAGTCCCAAGAAAAATGAAAAGACCGCAGGTTTCAACGCCTGCGGTTTATTGCTGTCCCCATGGGTAGAGTAATGCACCCCCTAAAGCCGTGGTTGCACCCCCCTAAAATCGAAAATGCACCCCCCTCCAAACCGTAATTGCACCCCCTTAACGGGTTTCTATCAAAATTACGGTTCTTTGCCATTCAGGGTGTTCTTATAGTTACTGAGAAGTAAATTGTAAGAACGCCCTGTTTTTTTTTTAATTGTGCTACGCTGTTACAGAGACACTTGACGGCAGATACGAAAGATTTACTCCTTTACGGGTATTCAATGGTATATCCGGCTCGGGTATGGGAATATCCT
>URFD01000095.1 GCA_900547015.1 uncultured Oscillospiraceae bacterium
ATCCAATATCACAGGATGGGCTGGCGAAGGCAATTTGTGCGGCGCCGCCGGATATTAAGTTTCTAATGAGATGGAGAGAAGAAAAAATGGATAATAAACGAGTTCAGACATTGAGCAATCTGTCGCTGTTGTTGGTGGCAATCATCTGGGGGTCCGGGTTTATCGGCTCGCAGATGGCACTGGACGCCAACCTCAGCTCTGCCTTTATCATGTTTGTTCGATTTGCGATTGCGACCCTGATTGTGGGTGTGGCATTTTTTAAGGACTTAAAAAAGAACCTGAAAAAGGAGCATATCAAGGGGGGAATCCTCATTGGCCTGTTCCTGTTTTTAGCATTCTATGTTCAGACGGTGGGCTTGCAGTACACAACCCCGTCCAACAATGCCTTCATCACGGCATCCAATGTGGTGATGGTGCCGTTTTTGTGGTGGATAATCAGCAAAAAACGGCCGAGCATCAAGATTTTTGTCTCCTCCTTTTTGTGCCTGATTGGAATCGGAATCCTGTCTGTTGATTTTTCACAGGGATTTTCTTTGAAGGTGGGCGACCTGCTGACCCTGCTGTGCGCCTTTTTGTTTGCCTGCCAGATTATCGCGACCGGAATTCTTGCCCAAAAGATGGACGCAAAGGTTGTGGTTTTCCTCCAGTTTGCCGTTGCGACCGTCTGCGGCTTTTTGATGTTCATGCTGACCGACCGTGATTTTTCTGCCTTTGCTTCCCCGAAGGGAATGGCAGCAGTGGCATATCTCGGCATTTTCAGCACCTGCCTGTGTTATTTCTTGCAGACCACGGCGCAGCAGCATGTGGAATCTGCCAAAGCAGCCATCATCCTAGCGACCGAATCGCTGTTCGGAACCATCTTTTCAGTTGTGCTGGGATATGATAAATTGACCGTCAACATGGTGATCGGCGGGGTCATCATCCTGACCTCCATCATCATGACCGAGGTGAAGCTGCCTTCCAAAAAGGGAGAGGAGCTTCAGGCAGATTTGCTGAAAAAATAAACAGAAGGGGAGAATCACAATGCGAAAGGTTTATCGCTACACCGATGCGGACTGGAACAATCTGGAAGTGCTTGAGCGCGGCAGGATGCAGATGCGGCCCTTCCTCTGCGGCTATGACAGCGAGGAAAAGGCTAAGCAGGGAAAGCAGGACAAGGTGCGTCTGCTCAACGGCGAGTGGAATTTCAAGGGATTTTGGAGTCCCTTTGACAGTGATGACCAATGGGTTTTTCCACAGTATGACGATGGAGAATGGGGAAAGATGCCGGTGCCGGGTCATTGGCAGCTGAATGGGTTTGACCTTCCGCATTATGCCGATGCCATCAATCCGTACCCGATTCTGGATACCCCGCAGATGCCGGCAAAGAATCCGACCGGCGCTTATCGCTATGCCTTTTCGGCGGAAAAGCAGGAGGGCATGGAGTATCTGCTGCGATTTGACGGGGTGGAGAGCGCATATCACCTCTGGCTGAACGGTATCTTTATCGGCTACAGTCAGGGCCCGCACATCACAGCGGAGTTTGATGTGACCCATGCACTGCATGACGGGGAAAACCTGCTGGCAGTGAAGGTGTATAAATACTGCGATGGAAGCTATCTGGAAAATCAGGATATGTGGAATCTGTCGGGAATCGTGCGGAATGTCAGCCTGATTGTCCGTCCGCAGATTCACCTGAGCGACTATCGGGTGGTCAGTGACTATCGCTGGCAGGACAGAGAAGGCGTGCTGTCGGTGACAGCGGAGCTGGAAAATCACAGCGAGCAGCCACAGCAGCTTCAGCTGTCGGCCCGCCTGTTTGACGGGGACGAGCTGATGTGGGAGCAGAGCATCTCCACCGAGCTGACAGAGGGAGAGGGACTGGTTCGCAACCTGACTGCGGAATTTGCAAACATCCAGCCGTGGTCGGCAGAAAATCCAAAGCTGTATCACCTGTACCTGACCCTGTCCGAAGCAGACGGAAGGGTAATCGAGGTTTATCCGCAGAGGGTCGGCTTCCGAACCATCGAGCTTCGGGACGGCTTGTTCTTGGTCAACGGAAAGGCCATCAAGCTGCGCGGCGTCAACCGTCACGACTGGAACCCGGATACCGGAAGAGCCATCACCCGAGAGGATATGCTTCGGGACTTGATGCTAATGAAGCAGAACAACATCAATGCGATTCGGACTTCGCACTATCCGGCGGACACCCAGTTTTTGGATTTGTGCGACGAGTACGGATTTTATGTGATGGAGGAGGCAGACCTGGAGTGCAACCAGATGGCAAATATCAAGGGCAAGTACAACAAGCTGTCCGACGATATTCGCTGGGAAGCCAGCTATCTGGACCGAAACGAGCGGATGGTGCGCCGGGACAAAAACCACCCGTCCATCCTGTTTTGGTCTTTGGGAAATGAGTCGGGCTTCGGCACCAACTTTGTGGTCTGCGGCAGATTTCTCAAGGCATACGACCCGACCCGTCTGGTTCATTACGAAGAGGACCGGGATGCTTCGATTGCGGATGTTTATTCCACGATGTATACCCGACACCATCAGTTGGAGCTGCTGGGCAGAGACACCGCCCTTCCAAAGCCGCACGTCGTCTGCGAATATGCCCATGCGATGGGCAACGGTCCGGGCGGCCTGAAGGAGTATTGGGAGATTTTTGAGCGGTATCCGCGCTTGCAGGGCGGCTTTGTCTGGGAGTGGGTTGACCACGGAATCCGTGCCGAGAACGGCGGTTTCCTGTACGGCGGAGATTTTGGCGAGAAACCGACCAGCGGCTCGTTCTGCTGCGATGGTCTGGTGCAGGCGGACAGAAGGCCGACACCGGGTTTGCGTCAGCTGAAAAAGGCGTTGGAGCCGGTTCGGGTGCTGGAATATCATGCCGAAAATGGCTCTATGACGGTGGAAAACCGATACGATTATCTTTCGCTCGACCATATCCGCTGTATGCTGGAGGTGACCTCCTCGGATGAGGCGGTGCTGCTGAACAAGGAAGTGGCGCTGGGAACCATCCAGCCGGGAGAGCGCGCTGTTGTTCCGGCGATTCATCCGCAGGAGCTGGCAGAGCTGCCGGAGGGCAAAGATTACCTGCTGAGCGTGTATTTTTATGATACCCGAGAGCTGGACTGGAACGACCGGTCGCAGTACTGTGCGTTTTTCCAGCAGTATCTCAAGCGGCAGGAGGGCTTTGTGCTGCCGTCTGAACCGGCGCAGGGAGGAGCCTTGCAGGTTCGGGAGGAAGGCTCGAATCTGATTGTGGAAAATGAGCGCTTTACCCTGACCTTCGACCGGGTTCGCGGTTATCTTAGCGGCTATCGGCTGGAGGGTGAATCGCTGATTGAAACGGGATACCCACTCAATCTCTGGCGCGCACCGGTGGACAACGACCGCAATACGGCAAAGCTCTGGGAGAGCGAGCTGGTATTCACCGCCCAGAATGTGGTGCAGAGTGTGTCAGTGGAGGAAGAAGAAAACTGCGTTGTCGTCGAGTGCAGCCAGCTGTGCGCGCCGATTGTCAAGGAGTGGAAAATCAGCTATCAGACCCGCTATACCATCGAGCCAAACGGAATGGTCACCATTCAGATGGACGGCGTTCCGACTGGGATGCTGCCGGAGTGTCTGCCGAGAATTGGCCTGAGATTTGGGCTGAGTGTGGATTGCAGCCAGCTGTGCTGGTATGGACGCGGGGTAGAGGAAACCTACGCCGACTGCAAGGAGGGCAATCCATTCGGAATCTGGCGCAGAAGCGTGGAGGACAACTACTTCCCGTATGTCACCCCACAGGAAAACGGCAACCACGAGGACACCAAGTGGCTGATGGCAGAGAAGGAAAACGGTGCGGCGCTGTGCGTTGCAGCACAGGACAAGCTGGGATTCAGCGCACTGTACTACAGTCAGGAGCAGCTGACGAAAGCGACCCACAGTGCGGAGCTGGTCAAGGAGGACCATGTGACCCTGGTTCTGGATTACCGACAGATGGGTCTGGGCAGCGCCAGCTGGGGTGCAGAGTGTCTGGAACAGGACCGCCTGAAGCCGGAGCCATTCTCCTTCTGCTGGAAGCTGTTTGGCATTCGGAGGTCGAGATGAGCGCCGAGATAAACGGACGAATCATCCTTCCTTCGCCGGTCGGCAAGCTCCTGCTGGAAGAGCGCGGCGGAGCCTTGGTTCGTCTTTCGTTTGAAAATCAGATTTCGGGTCCGTTGGAACAGCGCTCGACCCCGTTCTTGGAGCAGGCAGCGAAGCAGCTTGCGGAATATTTTCGGGGAGAGCGGCAGGAATTTTCTCTTGCGCTTACATACGAGGGAACGGAGTTTCAGAAAAAAGTCTGGCAGGCCCTGCGCGAGATTCCGTACGGACAGACCAGAAGCTACGGACAGGTGGCACAGATGGCAGGTAGTCCGAAGGCCAGCCGCGCGGTAGGAATGGCAAGCCACAACAACCCGATTGCGATTATCATCCCGTGCCATCGGGTGATTGGAGCCAACGGCAAGCTGGTCGGCTTTGGCGGCGGATTGCCGGTCAAGGAAAAGCTGCTTGCACTGGAAGCAGAATTTCGGGAATCTGACAGAAAAGTCCAATAGACAGAAAACAGAAAAAGCCTCCTTCCCGTCTGACGGGAAGGAGGCTTTTAGCTTGGTTTAAAAATTGCGGTACGCTTGAAAGGCAGAGGGAAGGGCAAGGGAGGAGTCAGAATCGGAGGAAAGCTCTTGGAGCTTGACCAAGGCAAAATCCTCCGGCAGAGAGAGGGAAAGGTCAGCCTTTGCCGAAATCCTCCATGCGGTCATCCTCCACTCGATGTGGGTGAAGATGTGCTTGGAGGGCTTTGTCGGCAGAACCGATTGGACAGAAAAGCCGAAGGTGCTGGCAAGCTCCTCTGCTGCTTGACGAACGGTCTGCTCCGTGGCGGTTTGCTCCAAAGCAGGAAATTCCCACATCCCAGCTAGAACTCCTTTGCTCGGGCGGCGGTGCAGGAGGGTGAAACGCTCCCCACTCTGTTCCAGCTCGAACAGCAGAAGGGTGCGCTCCTCACAGCGTCGGGCTTTCTTGGGAGCCTTGACCGGGAAATCCGTCTCCTGCCCCTGCTGGTGAGCAGAGCAGAGCTGCGCTAAAGGACAGAGCAGACACTGCGGAGCGCTGTTTGGCAGGCAGACGGTGGCGCCAAGCTCCATCAGGGATTGGTTAAAATCCCCGGCTCCGGGCTGAGGTTCCACCTCCAACAGAAGCTGACGAAAGCTTTCTTTAGTTTTGGGCAGGGAGATGTCGTCCGAGCATCCGGTAACGCGGGTCAGGACCCGCAGGACATTTCCATCCACCGCAGGGACGGGAAGGTCAAACGCGATGGAGGCGATAGCTCCGGCTGTATAATCGCCGATGCCGGGAAGCTGCTTGAGCTGATGGTAGTCTGCCGGAAGCAGACCGCCATGCAGGCTGACGATTTGCTGGGCGGCCTTTTGCAGGTTGCGCACCCGGCTGTAGTAGCCGAGCCCCTCCCAAAGCTTGAGCAGCTGCTCCTCCGGACAGTCGGCAAGCGCCTGCACTGTTGGCAGAGCGTGCAGGAATCGCTCATAATAAGGCTTGACCGCCTCGACGCGGGTCTGCTGAAGCATGATTTCGGACACCCATACCCGGTAGGGATGAGGATTCTGCCTCCACGGAAGGTCGCGATGTCCTCGGCGATACCATGACAAAAGCGGCTCAACGATTGGTTCGAGCCGCTTCTGCTGAGAATGTCGCGCGGTCATTGTTGTTCTCCGACCGCATTGTTTTCCTGCTGTTTGATAAAATCCTTGAAGATCGGAAGAGCACACGTCTGACTCCAGTCACCGATGTATCTCGTATGCCGTCTTCTGCTTGAAAAAAAAAAAAAA
>URFD01000096.1 GCA_900547015.1 uncultured Oscillospiraceae bacterium
AGGTTCGGACAGATTCCCTGTCCGAACCTTTTTAGTGAATCGACTTCAACTGCCGATGCCTGTTCAAAGCACAAACCTTAATTTTCTTTTCCGACTCCGAACAGGCGGAGCAGTTTCTGCCAGAAGTTCAGGTTTTCTTCTGCAACCACTGCCTGCTGCTCGACCTCCGGCTTCTCAATCGGGTCGGTCTTGATGACAAACTGAACCGATTCAATGTTGGTGTTCTGCTCCGAAACGAAGGAGCGAACCTCCTTGTCGCCGCCGGAGATGCTTTCAATCATCTCATCGATTTTGTCTGTGATTTTGCTGTCCATGCCGTCGGTCTTTTCTCTCATCTCGCCGGTGCCGTCCTTGAGCTCGACTGCGCCGTCGTTGAGGGTGATGATGCCTGCCAGCAGGTCGGCAACGCCTTCGTTCAGCTCACCGGTGCCGTCTTTGAGGGTTCCGGTTGCATTATAAAATTCCACGATACCTTCCAGCAAATCCTTGGTGCCATCATACAGGTCGCCGCTGCCGTCGCACAGCTGTTTGCTGCCGTCCACCAAGTCGGATGCGCCATCGGTCAGCTGGGTGTAGCCCTCCAAAATCTTGCCGACGCCGTCGGTATAGTCCTGAATTCCCTTGTCGAGCAGGTCATACTGCTCGGTCAGGGTATTGATTCCTTCCTTGAGCTCCTCGACCTGTGGGAGCATCTTCTTGAGCAGCTCGGCAATCTGACCGATTGCTGCATCAAATTCGGCATATTTCGATTGCAGCTCGTTGGCTCCGTCCACCAGATTTCCCATCTCGCCATAAACGGTATCGAGGTAAACCTTGGTTCCGTCGATGGCTGCGTTGTTGCCTTCCAGCAGGGTAACCAGTGTGTTCAGCTGATCACGAATCGATTTCAGCTGGTCGATGAGGGTGCTGCTCAGCGAAAGAGCATCCACCTGTTCCTCGACGATGCCGCCGGATTTCCAGTCGGCAAGCTCTGTCACCTGTTCTGCCTGCGGCTGAAGCGCATCGGTGGTTTCCTCCTGCGCCTTGGATTCGGGATTCTCGGTCTGAGCGCCTCCGATTTCTCCTTCTGTGGTCTCTGCACCTGTCTGTGTGTTTTCGGTTGTGGTGGTTTCGTCTGTTGTCTGAGAACCGCTCTGCTCACCGTTTTCTACATCGGTTTCCGGGCTGTCTGCAACAGTCGGCTGCTGCGGAACGGTCGACAGAAACGGTCTGCTTGGGAATTTGTTCAGCTTTTCCAAAAGTGCAATCTGGCTGTCCAGCTGGGAAATCAGACCTTGCAGCTGGTCGATTGCCTGCTGATTGCCGTCCTTGAGGGTTCCGACCGGGATTTTCTCCGCATACGCATCATAGCTGACTGCGCCCTGAGCTGCGGCAGCTCCTGCGGCAAGCTTGTCGATTCCTGCCTTGATGGCTGCGGAGCTTTCTACCAGCTTATCAATCGAATCTGCATTGACCGAGACCTGCTTGAGCGCATCTCGGATGGTGTGCAGGGCTTCCTTGACCTGAGCCGAGCCGTTGGTCAGGGTATCCGAGTTGGAATCCAGCTCCCGCAGAGCATCGTCCACCTGAAGGATACCCTCATCCAGCTTGCGGATGCCTTCATCCAGCTGCTCCATGCCGTCCTTCAAATCGAAGGCGCCGTCGTTCAGGTCGATGCCGCCGTCCCGCAGCTCGCCTGCACCATCGTGCAGCTCGCCTGCGCCGTCATCCAGCTCAACAGCACCGCTCTGCAAATCGTTTTCCACACCGTCCTGCAATTCGCCTACGCCGTCGTGCAGCTCACCTGCGCCATCATCCAGCTTCTGGATGCCGTCCAGCAGCTCATACACCTGATCCATCAGCTCCTCGTCATCCACCTCGACATTCAGCGAGAGCGAGATGCCATTGATGGCAACCGACGGCATTTCAAAGTCGGTGACATCTGCTGTGATTTCGATGTTCTCCTCTTTGCCGGGCAGGATGGTGTAGGTCAGCTGGCGGTTCTTGCCGACATTGGCCTGGGTTGCACCCTCTGCCACGATGTTTTCGCACTGGTTGGTGTCCAGTGTGAAGGAGGTTTGCAGGGCATAATCGTCAAAAAAGCTGCCGGTACATTCCGGGTTCTTTCTGACCGACATGGTGATTTTCAGAGCGCCGCTCTTGCCGGCAACCTCATCGGAGGAATACTCCTTGCCATCCAGAAAATAGCGGATGTCAAAGTTCCACGGCATCACCTTGCTGTCCAGTGTGCCTTCATAATACAGCTTGCCCTTGCCTGCATCGATGGTGACCTTGCCGTTATCATAGCCGATGTCCGAGGTTGAAGTCATATCGCGCAGCGCGCTGTAGCTGCCGTAGTCCACGATTTTGCCCTTTTCGTCCATATCAAAAATATTGACCACATAGATGTCGGACACCGAACCGTCATGGTTGAGGTTGACATATACGACCTCCTGCTTTGGGGTGTTTTCTTCTGCGGCCAAAGCGCTCAGCGGCAGGGACAGCATCATTCCGACTGCCAGCATAACCGCTACTGCTTTTTTAGATAATTTTCTCATTGAGAAATTGCCTCCTGTGAATTCAAGTTGTTTGTGTTTCCCTTACGATTCTTTTTGTGTTTCTTTCCAAGAAAGATACCGTCCATCAGGTACAGCATACCCGGCAAAACAAAAAGGACGATCATCATTGAGAACAAGGTTCCGATGCCCAAGAATTTGCCCAGCTGAGCCAGCAGTCCGTGGGTGGAAATATAGCCCATCAGGAAGCCGACCACGGTCAGGACACTGCCTGAGGTCAGGATAGAAATGGTAACTGCCGAAATTGTTTCGACCACCGATTGCTTTTTGTCCATGGTCTGACGACACTCCCGATAACGGTCGGTCAGCAAAATCGCATAGTCTACAGTTGCGCCCAGCTGAATCGAGCTGATAATCAGATAGGAGATATAGAATACAATCGTTCCCTTAAAGTATGGAACTGCCAGATTGAGCCAGATTGCCGTTTCGATGCTCAGCACCAGAATCATCGGCAGAGAGACCGACTTCATCAGCATCACCAGAACCAGGAACACCGCGCCGATTGCCAGGATATTGACCTTAATCATATCGTCGGTGATGGTGTCCATCAGGTCGTAGGTGCTGACGCCCTGACCTGCCAGATAGTAGGAATCCGGATAAAAGCGGTTGGCTGTTTCCCGAATCGTCTTGACCAGCTCGAAGGTTTCCTTGCCCTCATAGTCGGTATCCAGCGAGATGACCATTCGGGTGTAATGCTCCGAGCGCAGCTTTGCGAGGGTTGTGCTGTCCAGATATTCCAGCGGAATCTCCGCTCCGGCAGCATCCACATAGGAGATGATGCTGGTGACCTGCGGGATTTCGTGCAGCGCGTCGGAAAGCTCCTTCTCCACTGCGGTGCTGGTGTTCGGCACCATCAGAACATAGGTGTCGCTCTTGCCGAAAATCTTCTCGATTTCCTCGGTGTCAGCACCCAGCTGGGTCTCCGAACCGAAGATGTGGCTGGCTCCGTAGTAGTATTCGTTCTGGTTCGATGCTAGATAAGCCGGCACGAAAACCACCAGAAAAACGCAAACCATCGGAATCATCAGCTTCTGCACCAGCTTGCCAAACTTGTGGCAGGATGGCACCAGAGGACGGTGACGCGTTCTGTCCAGCAGATGGTAGGTCACCAGAACCAAATCCGGCATAAAAACAAAGACGGTAATCAGGCTCAGTGCAACGCCCTTTGCCAGCGCCAGTCCCAAGTCCGGTCCGATTCGGAACTGCATCAGCACCAGAGCCAAAAATCCAATAACGGTGGTCAGGCCGCTCGACAGGATGGAGGTGGTTGACTTCATCAGCGCCTCGACCATCGCGGTCTTGACATCGGTATATTCCAGACGACATTCCTCGAAGCGGTGAATCAGAAAGACGGAATAGTCCAGCGAGACCGCCAGCTGAAGGATGTTTCCGGCTGCGTTTGTAACGAAGGAAATCTCGCCAAAAATCAGGTTGCTTCCGCTATTGATGACAATGGCGATTCCCAGACCTCCCAGAACGACCAGAGGCTCCAGCCACGAGGGGGTGGTCAACAGCAGAACCATCAGAACGAAGGCGACCGCGAAGATGGAGATTTTCATAACCTCCGCTACGGTGCTGGTGGTTGCAACCGCCGTCGAGACCGCACTGCCGGTCATGGCATTGTCGTCCCCAATCATCTTCCGAATATCCTCCACTGCCGAGATTCGCTGGTCCTCGGAGATGGTGACGGTGAACAGCGCCGCATCATCCTTGTAGTAGGTTTCCAGCGTTTTAGTGTCGATGGTGCTCAACGGCACCCGAATGTCTACGGCATCATCCAGCCAGGTGACATCGGTCACACCGTCCACCTGCTCCAAACGCTCCTTATATTCCAGCGCCTGCGGGATGGTGACATTTCGTATCATCACGCGCGCGTTCGGGATGCCGCCCTCAAACTCCTCCTCCATCAAATCCAGAGCGACGGTGGAGGCGGCATCCTCCGGCAGGTAGTCGTTGATGTCGTAGTCAACCGCTACCATGTTCTTTAAAAAAACACACAGGATTGCTGCCGCCCCAAAAGCGGTGATTACACTTTTGGGGTGATTGACAATCCATTCGTAAAATTTTCTCATCGGTTTGTTTCCTCTCCCGGCGGGCAGGAAGTTCCACTCAGCAAAAATTCGTTTCTCTTCGCGTGCAGCTTCAGCCGAACTTTGTCCTCCTCAAGCTGTCCCTCCGCCGTATAATCAATCGACCTCATGAAGGTGCTGATCTTTCCGGTCAGTTGGCAAAAACCATCTGCCATCACCTTGCCGGAAATTGATTCCTGATGGCCCAGCAGCCTGAGCCATCCGTCTGCCTTTCCCCCACAAACATCCAGTTTCATCATTCCGTGCCGCGGCCCTAACGGGGTTGCAAGCATCACCTGATACCAGAATGCAGGCATCTTCTCACTTCCTTCTCCATGCTGTTCCACGGCTGCTGTGCCGTCATCGTTCTGCCCGTCGGCACAGGTCTGCCAGATATTCTGCTGTGCGGACAACACCCCAAGAGGCGCTGTTGATGCAGCAGTCGTAGTTGCTGGGATTGCCCCAGCTGCGTCCTGTGCGGTGCTCGTAGTAAATCTTGCGTTGCAGGTCGGTCTTGCGAATCAGGACTGCGACCTCCTTTTCGCTCTTGCCGGTCAGCTCCATCTTGCGCTCCACCCGTTTGTCAAACGGGGCGCTGATAAAGAGGCTGACCCGTTCAATCTGATTGCGGCGCAGCACCTCGTCGGCACATCTTCCCACAAAGATGGCGTCACCCTGTTTTGCTTCCTCCAAAATGATGCGGCTTTGCAGCGCAAACAGGATTTCGTTTGCGGTCTTTCCTCTCAGGCGTTTGTCCTGCACATCGTACCAGACCCGATGCAGCCAAGGGTTCACCTTGCGTTCGTCCACCTTTTTCAGGTGCTCCGGCGGCATACCGCTTTGTTCGATTGCCTTATCCAACAGCTCCTTATCCCAAAACGGGATGCCCAGCTGCTGCGCCATTTCCTTTCCGATTTCGTGTCCTCCGCTTCCAAACTCTCTACCCAAACAGATAATCATCTTGTTCTGACCTCCTACTCTCTGTTCTCTTTCGTTTTTCTATTCCCTAGTTTACTCACCGGGGCCTCGAAATGAAATGGTCAAACCAGCCTCTTTGTGACATTTTGGACAAATCGGGCAATTTGATGGTCATTGTTTACAGAATCTTTCTTGTTCTTTTGGCGGTCATGTGTATAATAAAAGTTGTGGAGGTCGAGAATTAT
>URFD01000097.1 GCA_900547015.1 uncultured Oscillospiraceae bacterium
GGGAGACTCTGCGATAACAGAGTCTCCCTTTTTGAAATGCTGATTAGAACAGGTGGCAGGCCACAAAATGACCTGGCTCGCTCTCTTTGGTTTCTGGCTTTCTTTCCAGACATTCCGGTTTGCACATCTTGCAGCGTGCTGCAAATGGGCAGCCCTGTGGAAGGTTGATGGTGCTTGGGATATCGCCTTCCAGAATGATGCGGTCTTTCTGGTGACCTGGGTCCGGAATCGGAACTGCGGAAAGCAGAGCCTGTGTGTATGGGTGAGATGGGTTTGCATACAGGGTGGTTTTCGGTGCCATCTCAACGACATAGCCGAGGTACATAACAGCGATTCGGTCGGAAATCATCTCAACAACCGACAGGTCGTGGGAGATGAACATATAGGTCAGATTGAATTTCTGCTGAAGGTCATGCAGCAGGTTCAGAACCTGTGCCTGAATGGAAACGTCCAGCGCGGAGATTGGCTCGTCAGCGATGATGAGCTTCGGTCTTACCGTCAGTGCGCGGGCGATGCCGATACGCTGTTTCTGACCGCCCGAGAATTCGTGCGGATAGCGTTTGGCGTGCTTTGCACTCAGACCAACGGTCTCCAGCAGCTCGTGAACGACCTTCATGCGTTCTGCCTTGGACATCTTGGTATGGATGAGCAGCGGCTCCTCGACAAGGTCCTCAACCCTCATACGAGGATTCAGGCTGCCTGCCGGGTCTTGGAAAATCATCTGGATATCCTTTCTCAGAGGGCGCATCTGCTCCTGAGAATACTTGCTGATTTCCTGATTTTCAAACCAGATTTCGCCGCTGTCCGGAATCAGCAGGTGGTCGATCAGACGACCGGTGGTGCTTTTGCCGCAGCCGGACTCGCCTACCACCGAGAAGGTCTCACCTTCCTGAATATCGAAGCTGACGTTGTTTACTGCATGAACAAATTTATCCGGTTTTCCGAACAGGTTCTTGCCGACCGGGAAGGTCTTAGAAATATTTTTTACCGATACAAGAGTTCCCATACCTACTTGTCCTCCTTTGCAGTTTTGCCAGCCATCCAGCATCTGCACTTCTGGTGCGCGCTGATTTCAAACAGCTCCGGCTCTTCGTTGTGGCAGCGTTCGGTTGCATATTTGCATCGTGGTGCAAAGCGGCAGCCCTTCGGCAGCATCGACAGGTCCGGTACGCTTCCGGGGATGCTTGGCAGGACCTTGACGCCGGAGCCGAGCTTTGGAACGGAGGCGATCAGACCCTGGGTATATGGATGGGTTGGGTTGTTGAACAGGATGTCTACCGGAGCTTCCTCCACGATTTCGCCGGCATACATAACGATGACGCGGGTACACATCTCTGCAACAACACCGAGGTCGTGGGTGATGAGCAGGATGCTCATGCCCTCCTCCTGCTGAATCTTCTTCATCAGGTCCAGAATCTGTGCCTGAATGGTAACGTCCAGCGCGGTGGTTGGCTCGTCGGCAATCAGCAGCTGTGGGTTACAGCTCATTGCCATCGCGATCATAACACGCTGGCTCATACCGCCGGAGAGCTGATGTGGATAGTTTTTCAGAACGCGCTCTGGGTCCGGGATGCCGACCTGTGCCAGAATCTTGGCAGCCCGCTGGCGTGCCTCTGCTTTGGAGAGGTCGGTGTGCAGGCGGATGCCTTCGATCATCTGTTTGTCGATTCGCATAGCAGGGTTCAAGCTGCTCATTGGTTCCTGGAAAATCATGCTCATCTTGCCACCGCGGATCTCACGAATCTCTTTATCGTTGAGTTTGAGCATATCCTTTCCGTCAAAGATGACCTCGCCCTTGGTGATTTTACCGGAGGTGAAGTTCAAAAGACGCATGATCGACAGGGAGGTAACGCTCTTTCCGCAGCCGGATTCGCCTACCAAGCCCAGAATCTCGCCCTTGTCGATATGGAAGCTGATTTCATTGATTGCGGTTACGCTGGACTTTTTGCCCTGCATAAATTCAGTACGCAGCTGATTGACGGTCAAAAGTCTTTCCTGTGCCATAATGTGCTCCTTTCCTCGTCTTACCCGTTACTTAATCTTCGGGTCAAGCGTATCTCTCAAGCCATCGCCGAACAGGTTGAACGCAAGTACGGTCACAAAGATGACCAGACCGGGGAAGTATACCATGTGGGATGCGATGCCGATATAGTTTCTGCCCTGAGAAAGCATTGCGCCCCACTCCGGCTCGGTGACATTTGCGCCAAATCCGAGGAAGCTCAAAGATGCTGCCGCCATGATAGCGGAACCGATTCTCATGGTAAAGTTGACGATCAGAGACTGGATGGTGCCCGGGAAGATGTGGACAAACAGCAGGCGTCCGTCCTTGCAGCCAAGGCTCTGTGCAACCTCAACATAGAGGGAGCCCTTGACCGCCAGAGTTGCGCTTCGCATGATACGGGCAAAGCTCGGTACGGTAAAGACCATAACCGCAATCAGGACGTTGATGATGCCAGGGCCGAGGATGGCAACGATTGCGATGGCGAGCAGGATATCCGGGAAGCTGAACAGTACGTCCGAACCACGCATGACCAGCATCTCAACGATGCCTCCATAGTAGCCGGCGAGCAGACCCAGAACAGTACCGAGCGCTGCACCGATGACAACCGCCGACAGGGAAACGCCCAGGGTCAGTCTGGTGCCGACCAGCATACGGCTGAAGATGTCGCGGCCGTAGTGGTCTGTTCCGAACCAGTGCTCTGCGCTTGGACCGGACAGAACATTGGCGTAATCATATTCATTATAATCATAAGGAGCCAGATAAGGTCCTACGATTGCGAGGATTACCAGCAGGATGATGATAACCAGACCCAGAACAGCGGTTTTTCTCTTCATGAATTTTTTGACGAAGGCTTTGGCTTTGCTGGTCTGGTCTGCCTTGATGTTTTCATCAATGTAATTTGATTCGAAGCCTGTATTGTTTGCTGCGTTCTCATGAATATCAGACATAAGGGATTACTCCTCCTTCTACTTTACTAGTCGAGCCTGATTTTAGGATTGATGACACCGTACAACAGGTCGACGATCAGGTTGATGAGTACATACTGGAGAGCGAACATCATCAGCAGTCCCTGGGTAACGGCATAATCTCGGAACTGGATGGAGTCTGTCAGCAGACGGCCGATACCAGGAATCGAGAATACGGTTTCGGTCAGTACCGAACCGGAGAGCAGACCACCAATCTGAAGACCCAGAATGGTGACAACCTGAATCAGAGAGTTGCGGAACGCATGGGCAAACATGACCATCGATTCCTTCTGACCCTTTGCTCTGGCGGTGCGGACATAGTCCTCACGCAGGGTTTCCAGCATGGAGGAACGGGAGTATCTGGCAAGAACTGCCATGATGCCACAGCCCATGGTGAAGGAAGGCAGGACAAAGCCCTTCCAAGTGTCCAGACCGCCCGATGGCAGCCAGCCGAGCTCTACAGAGAAAATCTGGATGCCCATCAATCCCAGCCAGAAGCCCGGAGCCGACAGGCCCATGATTGCAATCAGCATACAGATATGGTCCAGTGCCTTTCCGTGGTTGATTGCGGAAACAACACCGATGAAGATACCCAGAACAGGCGCCCAGATGATACCTGCCAGCACCAGCTTGAGGGTCTGAGGCATTCTGTCTGCAATCAGGTCAGAGACCGGTACATTGGATTTCATGCTGCGGCCCATGTCGCCCTTAAAGAGCTTTACCATGTAGTCAACATACTGGGAGACGATTGGCTTGTTCAGGCCGTATTCCTCACGGATTGCCTCGACCTGAGATTCCTCTGCGTCCAGACCGGCGATGGTTCGGGCAGGGTCACCCGGAATCAGATGAATGAACATAAATACAAAAATTGAGATTACCAGCATCAACGGAATCGTTTCCAGGATACGCTTGACGAAGTAACGGCTCATATAGAATTTTCCCCCTTCTGCTAAGAAAGGAGTAGTAATTATTTACTACTCCTTTCTCTTTTTTATTATTAAATAGTTTCGTATTTAATAATGATGGAAGCTTACTGAGCAAGCTCTGCTGTTGTAAATACGATGTCGCCGCCTGGTTTGTAGGTCAGACCCTTAACGTAGCTTCTCATAGCAGAGATGGAGTTATCGTTTGCGAGGAAGATCCAAGGACATTCTTCCCAAGCGATCGCCTGTGCTTTGCTGTAGAGCTCAGCAATCTCTGCGCTGTCGGTTGCAACAAGAGCGTCGTCCAGCAGTTTGTTGAATTCTGCGTTGTTGTAGAATGCGGTGTTGTAGCCAGCCGGTGGGTATTTGTCGCCGTGGAGGATGCTTCTCATAGAGCCGTCAGCCTCGTAAGAACCGGAGCTCCAGTTTACATACCACATCTGAACTTCTGTCTGATCTTCCGGAGCGGAGGTTCTGTCAGCGATAACGGTGGATTCCTGTGGTTCAACGTTGACATCGATGTTGATTTCAGCCATCTGCTGTTTTACGAATTCAGCGCCCTGCATCTCGATGGTGGTGTTGTCAACCCAGATGGTAACCGGGAAGCCGTCTGCGTAGCCAGCGTCTGCCATCAGAGCTTTTGCTTTGTCCAGATCCTTGTCGTATGGGGTCTGCTCAGCGTAGTACATGATGGAGCTGGAGAAGATGGAGGTTGGTTTTACAGCGTAGCCCTGGAAAACAACCTGGCAGAATGCTTCGCTGTCGAATGCGTAGTTCATAGCCTGACGAACTCTTACATCGTCGAATGGTTTTCTGCCGTCAGCCAGAGTGTAGTTCTTGTTCAGGGTAACATAACGATAGGTGATACCTTTTTCGTTCTGTACAATGATGTCGGAGTTGTTTGCGATCTTTTCTACCTGGATCGGAGGAACTGGAGTGATGATGTCAGCTTCGCCAGTCTGCAGCATAGCGATACGAGCGCCGTCCTCTGGAACAACCTTGAAGGTCAGGGTGTCTACCTTAGGACCTTCTCTCCAGTAGTTTTCGTTGCGGACCATCTTGGTGTAGCCGCCGTCAACACGCTCGGAGAAGATGTATGGGCCGGTACCAGCGGATGCTTTTGCAAGACCGTCTTTACCCAGCTCTTTGATTGCTTTTGGGCTAACAATTCGAACCTGAGTCAGTTTGTTCAGGAAGGTGTTGTTTGGCTGGTCCAGAGTGATGGTGAGCTGGTATTCACTGTCAGCTACTGCATTGACCCAAGCCTTGGTCTGGGAGTAGATTCTCAGAGTCTGGTCAGCCTGACCGCGCTCCCAGTTTGCGATAACAGCTTCAGCGTTGAATGGCTCGCCGTCATGGAAGGTAACGCCCTCGTTGAGGGTGAAGGTGTAGGATTTGCCGTCCTCAGACATGGTCCACTCTTTCGCAAGCATTGGAACGATGTTGGTGTCAGCATCGAAGGTAACCAGAGATTCATACATGGTGTTGGTAACAGTGTTGGAAACGCCGTTGCCGGATACATGAGGGTCCAGATGGGTTGCATCTGCCTGCATTGCGATTACCAGATCGTTGTCAGGAGAGGTTGCGGTAGAAGCCTCTTTTTTCTCCTCGGTTTTCTCCTCGGTCTTTGCCTCGGTCTTGGTGGTTTCTTCCTGCTTGGTGTCAGTGTTTGCTGTGTTGCCGCCGTTGTTTCCGCCACCGCAAGCGGTGAAGGTCAGCGCCATAATCACAGCAAGTAAGAATGATAACTTCTTCATAAAATCTTCCTTTCTGCTTGTATGTTTCGCCCAAAATAACCGTCCTACAGACGGTCCATAACTGTCTTAAGTAT
>URFD01000098.1 GCA_900547015.1 uncultured Oscillospiraceae bacterium
AGCGAGTTTGGCAGATGAGCAAAAAGACAGGGCTTTCCAAAAAACAAACAATCTATTCCGCCGCAACTTTGTTGATGCTTCTGTCAGGAGCTGCCGGCGGCCTTCGGAATGCAGGAGCATGGATTCTGCTGGCTTTGGCAGGACTGCTCGGCGGAGGCGTTTTTCTTGAAAAGAGGATGGGGAGGGAGCAAACGGTGTTTTCGGTTTTGGCAGGAGTTCTGCTGGTTGGGCTGATTCTTCATGCCGTGATTTGGAACTATTTCGCCTTTGGACGGCAGCCGCAGGAGGGCGGGGAAGCTACGGTGATTGTGCTGGGTTGCAAGGTCAACGGGGATACCCCCTCTACGATGCTGCGCCGCCGACTGCTGCGTGCCAGAGATTATCTTTTGGAAAATCCGGAAGCCAAGTGTATTGTCTCCGGGGGACGCGGTGAAAACGAAAGCTACAGCGAAGCGTATGTGATGAAAAAGTTTTTGACCGAAAATGGCATTGACGCCCAGCGGATTTATGAGGAGGACCGTTCGATTAACACGGACACCAATATCCGCTATTCCCTTGAGATTGTCCGCAGTCAGGGTTTAAGTCCTCGGCTGGTAATCTGCACCGATGGCTTTCACCAGCTGCGTGCGTGGATGTATGTCAAGCGGAATGGGATGGATGCGGCAGCGATTTCCGGAAAAACACCGTTGTGGGTGATTCCATCCTATGCGGTTCGGGAGCTGGCAGGAATTTTTAAGATGGTTTTGCTGGGCTGATGGGAACGGTTGTGGTCAAATCTCACAAGTTGGAGCGGGGAGACGCGAGATATTTTGCCCTGTTCAAGCCGCTACCGATTTGGTATAATATATGGTAGCGAACTGGAATCAACGGAAAAATTTGAGAATATGGAGGGATGTCCGGATGGCAAAGGTTACATTGATTGCTCATACACCGGAACCGGAAAAACTGATTGCAGCGGCTGCCAAGCTGTGCTACAGCCCAGCCACCATCGAGGATTTGATGGAGGACTTGGACGAACAGAAAACAGCCAATTTTTTAAATATGCTGACCGATATTGGACACCAAAGTCCAATCGAACACATTAGCTTTACATTTGGCATTGAGGAGGTCTCGCGCACTCTGCTTGCCCAAATTACCCGTCATCGGATTGCTTCCTTTTCGGTGCAGAGCCAGCGGTATGTGAAGGAAAACAGCTTCTCCTTCGTCACTCCGCCGGAAATCGCAGCCGACCCGAAGGCATCGGAGCTGTATCAGCAGGCGATGGAATCCTCTTACCGGTCCTATCTGGAGCTGGCAGAGCTGCTGCAAAGGAAGCACTTTGCCCAGATGGTAGAGCAGGGAATGGAGGAGAAGAAGGCTCGCAGTGCGGCTGAGAAAAAGGCTATCGAGGACGCGCGCTTTGTTTTGCCGAATGCCTGCGAAACCAAGATGATGCTGACGATGAATGCGCGCAGTTTGATGAACTTTTTCCGCCTGCGCTGCTGCAACCGCGCCCAGTGGGAGATTCGGGATGTTGCAATCCAGATGCTGGAGCTGGTTCGCCCGGTTGCACCGACCCTCTTTGCAAAGGCCGGCCCGGGTTGCCTGACCGGAGCTTGCCCGGAAGGAAGGATGACCTGCGGAAAAATCAACGAGGTGCGAAAGGCATTTTTGGGTTAATCAGGCCAAAATGCAGCCAGAAAGAGAGGATGGAAGCTGGAATGAAGGGAAAACTGATTATTGTGGAGGGCTTGGACGGAAGCGGAAAGAGCACACAGATCGAGCTTCTTCGCAAGCGTGCGGAAGAACAGGGAGTCTGGGTGCGCCAGATAAAATTTCCCAATTATGAGGAGGACTCTTCTGCGCTGGTTCGGGCATATCTAAACGGGGAGCTGGGCGGCCTGCATGAAATCAATGCGTATGCGGCTTCGACCCTCTACAGTGTGGACCGCTATGCAACATGGCGCCGCCACATGAAGGAAGATTATGATGCCGGATGTATCTTCCTGCTGGACCGCTACACCACTTCGAATATGTATCACCAGACAACCAAGCTGCCGGAAGCGCAGTGGGATGAGTTTCTCGGCTGGCTGGAGGATTTGGAGTACGACAAGATGGAGCTGCCCCGCCCGGATTTGGTGCTGTATCTGGATATGGAGCCGCAGACCTCCCGCAAGCTGCTGGAAAAGCGCTATCATGGAGATGAAAGCCGAAAGGATTTGCACGAGGCGGACTTCCAGTACCTGCTTTCCTGCCGCAGGACTGCGCTGTATGCGGCTCAGAAAAATCATTGGCAGGTGCTGCACTGCTGTGACGGAGAGCTTCCTCTGCCAATCGAAACGATTGAAGAAATGGTGTGGGAAAAAGCTCAGCCACTGCTTGCAGAAAAAATAAAATAAAAAAGTAAAATTGGTTTGAAAAAGGCGCAGCAAAGGGTTGTGCCGTGGGAAATGAAGAAGGGGAATTTGTTTGAATTTTCACAGGATTACACTACAGGATCAAAAATGGATGGAGGAGCTGCTGGGCTATTCTGGCTACAACAGCTGCGAATACAGCTTTACCGACCTCTTTAACTGGGGTCATGTTCACCTGACCGAGGTTGCTCGCATGGGGGACTTCGGCATTGTTCGCAGCGGATTTAAAGAGTTTTCCTATCTGTATCCCTTTGGCCGCGGAGATGTCCGTCCGGTCATCGAGGCGATGATGGAGGATGCTCGGGAGAATCATGTCAACTTTACCATCTCGCTGATTCTGGAGCCGATGAAAAAAGAACTGGAGACACTGTTCCCGCAGCTCTTTGTCTACAATGAAGAGCGTGCTTATTTTGACTATATTTATACGCAGGAATCTCTGGCAACGCTGCACGGCAGACAGCTCAGCGGAAAGAGAAACCACATCAACGCCTTTAAAAAGCAGTATCCCGATTGGAGCTTTGAGCAAATCACAGCAGACAATATCGCGGAGTGCTGGCAGATGAATGAGGAATGGAGCGCCCGCAACGAGCTGTCTCTGGGAAGCGGACTGCTCAAGGAGAATTCAGCGCTCAAAAGTGCGTTCGACCATTTCTTCGAGGAGAATCTGGTCGGCGGTCTGATTCGCGCCAATGGCAAGGTCATCGCCTACTCAATGGGACATCCGCTTAACAGTGACACCTTTGTGGTCCATTTTGAGAAAGCGTTTGATGAGATTCGCGGAGCTTATCAGATGATCAACCAGCAGTTCGCGCTTCATTGTTGTCAGGGATACACCTATGTCAACCGCGAGGACGACACCGGCTCAGAGGGACTGAGAAAAGCAAAGCTGTCCTATCTGCCGTACCTCCTCCTCAAAAAGTATAATGTCCAGCTGGCAGACGAGCTGTAATAAAGGAGAGAAGGGCTATGACGGAAATCAGGCTGCTGACAGCAGAGGACCACGATGCAGTCGAACAGATGAAGCAGATTTGGCGGGAATGCTTTGACGCAGAGGATGCTTATCTGGAGCTGTATTTTTCTGTCCGCTATCGACCGGAGGAAACGCTGGTCTATTGCGAGGACGGACAGGTTCTCGGGATGCTGACCATCCTGCCGTGTACCTGCCGAGCGCCGTGGAACGGTCAGATGCGCCAGTATCGGGGAGCCTACCTCTTTGCAGTGGGAACGCTCCTGCAGGCGCAGGGCAGAGGAATCGCCACAAAGCTGTTGTCCGAAGCAGATCGGTATCTGCAAAGCAGTGGAGTCGAGGTATCGATGCTCGCTCCGGCAGAGCCAAGCCTCTTTCAGTTCTATGAACAGCGAGGCTATGAACCTTGGTTCTTCCAGCAAAGAGGCTGTCTGCCCGCGGTGGAGCAAGGAGAATCGACCCTTCGCCTGAAGGCTCTAACTGCTCGGGAGTATGCCGACCATTACAGTCGTCTGCTGCCGCAGGATGCGATGGTTTGGCCGGAGGATGCCTTCCCCTTTGCCGAGGGAGAAAGCAGACTGTATCATGGCGGACTGTATGCCTTGATGCAGGGCGAGCGCCAAGTAGCCATCTGCAACCTGTACCGCTATCAGCCGCAGACGGTCATCGTGAAGGAGATTCTGGTGGAGCCCGGCGAAGATGAGCCGTCGGTGGTTGAGGAGCTAAGGCGGCAGTTTCCACAGGCAGGGCTTGACCTCTGCTTGCCGGCAAATGCACCGGGAAGGAAAGAGCTGGCGCTGACGCCGGTGGCGATGCTTCGGTTTTACGGAGCAGAACAGGAAAAACCGCAAAATACACAGCGGGCTTATTGCTCGTTTTTGTTGGACTAATCGGAATCAAGAAGGATAGAAAAGGAGCTGAGATCATGGTAACCGTATTTCTGGCGAACGGCTTCGAGGAAATGGAGGCTCTGGCGCCAATCGACCTGCTCAGACGGGCAGGAGTGTCGGTGCAGACCGCGGCAGTGGGAACCAACCCTGCGCTTCACGGCGGACGAATTGTGACAGGAGCACATGGCGTTCCGGTGCTGTGTGACATATCGGTGGACCAGCTTTCCGCCGAGGAGATGGAAATGCTGATTCTTCCCGGAGGAGGTCTGGGTACCGAGAATCTGGACCGCTCTGCTCAGGTCGACCAATGGCTGAGATATGCAGACGAGCACGGGATTTTTGTCGGTGCCATCTGCGCCGCACCGTCCATTTTGGGCAAGCGGGGCCTGCTGAACGGCCGAAAAGCAACGGCATATCCGGGTTGCGAGCCGGAGGGCGCTGTGATCGACGGTAGCAGCGTGGTTCAGGACGGCAGTTACATCACAGCAAAGGGTGCGGGAGTCTGTCTGGAGTTTGCGCTCCGGCTGGTTGCCTGCCTCAGAGGAGAACCTGCCGCACAGGCAGTAAAGGATGAGATCCAATGCCAAAGATAGATTTGAGATTATATAAAAAAGAGATTCGGTCGCAGATGAGAAGGATTCGCCGCGAGATGCCCGAGGAGGTCATGCAGCAGAAGGACCGTGAAATTTATGAGCGCTTGATTTCGATGGAGCAGTACCGTCGGGCAAGCACCGTTGTGCTCTATGTTTCCAAGGAGCTGGAGGTGGACACCCGACAGCTGATGGAAAAGGCATGGGAGGATGGAAAACGGGTAGCGGCTCCGCGCTGCATTGAAAATACCCACCTGATGAATATGCACCTGATTCGCAGTATGGACGATTTGCGGGAAGGGGCTTATGGAATTTTGGAGCCGGACGAGTCCCTGCCAATTCTCACACAGACCAAAAACGCAGTCTGCATCGTGCCTGCCTTCTGCAACGATTATCGCGGCTACCGCGTCGGCTATGGGGGAGGATACTACGACCGCTATCTTTCCCACTTTGAAGGGGTCAAAATCGGTGTGAATTACAGCGACTGCGTTCGTCCAAGATTGCTTGGCGGAAGATACGATGTTCCAATCGATGTGCTGGTCACCGACCGCTACATTCGCCGCTGTTGCCCTGCACGCACCGGCAGATTGAAAAAGCACCCGCGGTAGCCAACCGACTTGGGAGGACGAAAGGAGATAAATCATGAGGAATGAAAGGGATCAGGAGGAGCTGAAGCGCTACTTTAGCCAGTCTCAGGGACAGAATCCGCAGAATTCCCGCCGCAGTCAGGAGGAAACACAGTGGTTTTCTCAGCAGGAAGAGGAGGAAGATATAAAAATCGCTCCTTCTTTCTCAGATAGTGG
>URFD01000099.1 GCA_900547015.1 uncultured Oscillospiraceae bacterium
CTATCGGTCCACAAAATCAGAGAACTTGTAGGAGTACAGCTTCGTCCGTACCTCCTCCGAGATTTCCCGAAAAATCTTCTGGAACTGGCAGCTCTTATCCTTTTTCCTCGTACAGATATATTCCCCGGTCACACAACGGTTGAGCGTATATCTTCCTTCAATCGTTTCAATGACCTCGCCCAGCGAGATTTCATCCAGAGCGCGCCCAATCTCATAGCCGCCTTGTGTTCCCTTAAAGGATTTGACAATCCCCGCTGCCACCAGCTTGCGCAGGATTTTCAGTGAAAAGCGCAGAGTTACCCCTGTCATCTCCGAGATTGTCTTGGCGTCCAAGCGCTTCTGGCTCTGTGCCAACACCTGAACAATTCTAATTGCATAGTCGGCTTCCAATGTAATATGCATCCGATCACCCTCTCGCTGCTGAAACCGAACCCGATGAGGGCTGCCCCATCCGAGTCCTATAACTTACCTTTTTAGTATATAATACACTTCTTCGGATGTCAAGATGGAAGATGTTTGCAGCTTCACACCCTTGACACAAAGGCAGCCGCTTTACTTTCCGATTCCTAACATTAAAATTATTTTGTAAAGTTCACAAAAAAGATACCATTTTCGACAAATCCATGGTACAATAAGGGCAACGGGTAAAGTACCTGCTAATTTTCAAAAGGAGTGACTTGACTATGAACAAATCGATTTCCCTGGAAGCCCTTCACCAGTTCGAGCAGAATTTTGATGCCAACCCCGCCAATGCGATTGCGATGAACGCTGTTGTCGCAAACGGAATCAACGCCTCTGCCAGAAATTATGAGACAGAGCGCAAGATCACTCACGATTTTTCCATCCAGCTGGAGCAGGGAAAAATCACCAACCAGAAGAGCAGCGGACGCTGCTGGATGTTTGCAGCCCTCAACTGCCTGCGTTTTGCGGTCATCAAAAAGCTGCATCTGGAAACCTTTGAGCTTTCCCAGAGCTATACCCTGTTTTATGATAAACTGGAAAAAGCAAACTACTTCCTCGAAAGCATTTTGGACACCCTCGAGGAACCAACCGAAGGCCGTCTGATTGCCCACCTGCTTTCCTCTCCTCTGGGAGACGGCGGTCAGTGGGATATGCTGTGCAGTCTGGTCAGCAAATACGGTCTGGTGCCAAAATCGGTCATGCCGGAAAGCAACTCCTCCTCCGCAACCGGTCAGATGGGCTCCTATATGACCGAAAAGCTGCGTGAATTTGCCTGCGTTCTGCGTAAGGCTCACCGGTCGGGCGCTTCGATGGACGAGCTGCGCGCTAAAAAAGACGAAATGATGTCCACCATCTACCGGATGCTCTGCATCAGCCTTGGCAAACCGCCAAAAACCTTCGACTTCGAGTGGCGCGACAAGGACGGAAACTTCTTCCGTGACTGCAACATGACTCCAAAATCCTTCTATGACAAATACATCGGCGTTGACCTGAACGATTACATCAGCCTCATCAACGCTCCAACCGACGACAAGCCGTTCTTCCGCAGCTACAGCGTGCGCTATCTGGGCAACGTTGCCGAGGGTCGTCCGGTCAAATATGTCAACCTCCCAATCGAGGAGCTGAAAAAAGCTGCCATCGCTCAGATGCAGAACGGCGAACCGGTTTGGTTCGGCTGCGATGTCGGCAAGCGTTCCGGTCGTGAAGGCGGCATCATGGACCCTGAGCTGTACCAGCTGGAAAATCTGTTTGACACCACCTTCGGCATGACCAAGGGCGAGCGTCTGGATTACGGCCAGAGCCTGATGACCCATGCGATGGTATTCCAAGGGGTCAACCTCGACGAAAACGGTCAGCCAAACCGCTGGCGCGTTGAGAACAGCTGGGGCGATGACGCCGGCAAAGACGGCTACTATGTCATGAGTGACAAGTGGTTCGACGAATATATGTATCAGGTCGTTGTCAACAAGAAATACCTCTCCGAGGAGATTCAGAAGATTTACGATTCCGAGCCGATTATGCTCGAGCCATGGGACCCAATGGGCTCGCTGGCAAAATAGCAATCCCAACAGCGGCAAGATTCTATCGTTGAAAAACAAAAAAAGATGCAGACAACACTGTCTGCATCTTTTTTTCTGTCTTAATGAAGAGTCCTAGCAGCTTGCATCTGCCGACTGCAAAAATTCATTCCGCATCATGGAAAACATCACGCTGTCGTACACGACTCCGTGGTCCCGAATGGCGCGGCGCAGCACGCCTTCTTGGACAAATCCCAGCTTGTGCAACAGGGCGCAGGAAGCAGTGTTGGGCGCAAGCACCGAAGCGGAAACAATATCATACTCCCGTTCCCGGAACAGATACTCCAAAAAGGCGGTGAGTGCCTCGGTCATATATCCCTTGCGGGTATACTCCTCCCCGAGCCAATATGCCAAATCAACCGAGTTGACATCATAGCGCAGGTGGTCCTCGTCAATGTGAATTTTGCCAATCAGCTCATCGCTCTCGCGGAGCGCAATCGCAAAATCCTTCTGCTTTTCCATCATCTGTCGGATATACTCCCGGGAACCCTCGCGGTCCATTCGATACATACACAGATAGCGCAGAACAAAGTCGGAGTTTGCCAGCGGGTCAAACCGGTCCAAATCGCTCATGCGCATCGGACGGATGAGAAGCCGTTCTGTTGTCAGCTGCATTCCTTCTCCTCCTGTTCGGAAAATTCCCGTTAGTCCAAAAAGTCCTTGAGCTTCTTGCTGCGGCTTGGATGGCGCAGCTTTCTCAGTGCCTTTGCCTCAATCTGGCGGATACGCTCACGGGTAACATTGAACTCCTTGCCGACCTCCTCGAGGGTGCGGTTTCTGCCGTCCTCCAAACCAAAGCGCAGCTCCAGCACCTTTTTCTCTCTTGGGGTCAGGGTGGACAGAACATCCTCCAGCTGCTCCTTGAGCAGGGTGTGGGAGGCCGCATCTGCCGGAGCCGGAGCATCCGAGTCCTCGATGAAGTCGCCCAGATGGCTGTCCTCCTCCTCACCGATTGGGGTCTCCAGCGAAACCGGCTCCTGAGCCACCCTCATGATTTCGCGCACCTTATCGATTGGCATATCCAGCTCTTCTGCGATTTCCTCTGCTGTCGGGTCGTGTCCGTTTTTATGCAGCAGCTGGCTGGAAACCTTTTTCACCTTGTTGATGGTCTCCACCATGTGAACCGGGATTCGGATGGTTCTGGCCTGGTCTGCAATCGCACGGGTGATTGCCTGACGAATCCACCAGGTCGCATAGGTCGAGAACTTAAAGCCCTTGGTGTGGTCAAATTTTTCCACTGCCTTAATCAGACCCAAGTTGCCCTCCTGAATCAGATCCAAAAACTGCATTCCGCGTCCCACATATCGTTTGGCGATGCTGACGACCAGACGCAGGTTTGCCTCCGAAAGTCTCTTTCTGGCATAAGGGTCACCCTGTGCCATCCGCTCTGCCAGCTCGATTTCCTCCTCTGGTGTCAGCAGAGGCACTCTGCCGATCTCCTTCAGATAAACCTTGACCGGGTCATCGATGCTGATGCCCTCCACCGACAGCAGTGCGTCGTCGTCCTTGTCCGGGTCCAGATCCTTGCCATCCAGATCGGACAGGTCGATGTCGTCCACAATGTCGATGTTCAGGGACTCGAGGGTGTCGTACAGCTTGTCCACCTTTTCTACATCGAAATCAAGCTGCTCAAGCGCATCGTTGATTTCCCGGGTGGTCAGCTTGCCGTTGGCTTTTCCGCTTTCAATCAGGCTGCGGATTACTGCCTTTTTGTCTTTTACTGCCAAACTAACTCCTCCTGTTTTTCTTTGCTGCCAGATGCTTGACATACTCTTCCAAAGCGTCGTCATCCATCTGTGCAACTTCCTGTTCGGTTTTCTCGTTCTTATGCTCCAGCAATATCCTTAGGTAATCGTTCAGCCCCTCCTCGTCGCACCGCTGGGACGGCGCACCGGCTAAGATTGCCGACACCCTTCCCATCTGTGAGGGAGACAGCACCGCGGAAAGCTCCATCATTTCCGGCGGCTTGCCCTCCTCCAGAATCTGTCCCATCGACCGGTAGATTTCCCGGTTGACATCGGTTACAAAATCCTGCTCCGAGATGCGGGCAGAAACGATTTTCCAGAAATCGGGATTTTTCATCAGGCAGTACAGGATGCCCTCCTCTGCCATGGCGTACCGCAGATTCACCTTGCGCTGAATGTCGTCCTTTGCCGCCGCCATCCTGCCGATATACAAATCGGTGTCTCTGCGCTGGCGGCTGCGGTCGCGGGAAAGCGCCTGCTTGTCCAAGCTCTTGATCTGAGCGTGAATCGCCTGCGGTGCGATTTCCAGCTCATTTGCGACCTGCGTGAGATAGACCTCCCGCTCCACGGGATTGCGGATTCCCGCAAACAGCTTGCACGCTTCCTTGAGGAAGTTGACCTTTCCGTCTGCGGTACTGATATCAAATCGGGAACGAATCTTGCTCAGCTCAAATTCCAGTGCGTTGCTGCTGCCGTCCAGCATCATGGCAAACCGTTCCCTGCCATATTTTTGGATAAACTCATCCGGGTCCTTTGCCCCGGTCATCGAAAGGACGCTGACCTTGACTCCCACCTCGTCGAAGATATTGATGGCTCGCTTGGTGGCAGCTTGTCCCGGCCCGTCCGAGTCATAGGCCAGAATGACCTTGTCGGTATATTGTGAAATCAGCCGTGCCTGCTCATCGGTCAGCGCTGTACCCAGCGTGGCGATGGCATTGTCAAACCCCGCCTGATGGATGGCGATAACATCCATGTACCCCTCCGCCAGAATCAATCCCGGCTGCTTGGAGGTCTTGGCAAAGTTCATGGCAAACAGGTTGCGGCTCTTTTTAAAGACCGGGGTGTCGCTGGTGTTGAGATATTTGGCACCCTGGTCGTCCAGCGCCCTGCCGCCAAAGCCCACCACATTTCCTCTCAGGTCGATGATGGGAAACATCACCCGGTTGCGGAATCGGTCGTAGACCGAACCGCGCTTGCTGTTCACTGCCACATTTGCCGCCACCATCTCCTCCTCGGTAAAGCCCTTGGATTTCAGATAGTCGCTCAGGACGCGCCATCCTTCCGGAGCGTAGCCCAAGCCAAAGTGGCGGATGATTTTGCGGTCACGGCCCCTGCGCGTCAGGTAGTCATACGCCTGCTTGCCCTGCTCGGACATCAGCTGTGCGTGGAAAAAACGTGCAGTCTCGCGGTTTATCTCCAGAATCCTCCGTCGCTGCACCGCTCGTTCATCCTCCTGCTGGCTGTCCGGAACGGTCAAGCCGCACTTTTCTGCTAAGAATCGGACTGCCTCCATATATTCCAGATTCTCGATGCGTCGGATAAAGGTGATGACATCCCCTCCGGCTCCGCAGCCGAAGCAATAAAACGACTGCGTCTGTGGATAGACAAAGAAGGACGGGGTCTTTTCCGAGTGAAACGGACACAGGCCGGACAGATTCCGTCCCTTCCTGCTCAATGGAACATAGCCCGAGATGATGCGCTCAATATCGCTGTACTGCTTGAGCTGCTGAATGAACAAATCATTTGGCATCTGCATCCTCCTTTCCATCGACAAGTCCTAATCAAACCGCTGTCAGGTCTCTGACAGGCTGTGACATTTTTCTTCTTCTACCTATTATAT
>URFD01000100.1 GCA_900547015.1 uncultured Oscillospiraceae bacterium
GTTTCAGCTGAGTTATCAGGCATATCTCGTTTTGGATTCCGGGTGCAGCCGGAAAATCTGGAGACAGGCAAAGCTGTTGCAGTAGAAGATTTTTCATGCGACCGGGTTTTCCCTGCACTTGACCAAGGGAAAGCCGAGAGCGGGAGATGTGTTCCTCTGCTGTGAACAGCCGTCCGGAATGGAGGAAAGCGGTTTGTTCGACTGCTACCGCATTCGGGTTTCCAAGCAGGGAATTACCCTCTGTGCCGGAGAAAATGCGATGATTTGGGCAATTCAGACGCTGGGACAGATTTTGAAACAGTGCGGTGCGGTTCTGCCGCAGCTGGTTGTGGAGGACGGAGCCGCGCTGCAATACCGCGGATTTTACCACGACATCACCAGAGGCCGTGTGCCGACCCTGTCCTATTTAAAGGAGCTTGCGGACAAGCTCTCGGAATATAAAATCAATCAGCTTCAGCTGTACATCGAGAACACCTACCTGTTTCGGGATTTCAGCGAGGTCTGGCGCAACGATGACCCGCTGACTCCGGAAGAAATTTTGGAGCTGGACAGCTATTGCGATGACCGTGGAATCGAGCTGGTTCCTTCGATTTCCACCTTCAGCCATCTGTATCAGGTGCTCAGAACCCGTCGGTTTTCTAACCTGTGTGAGCTGGATCATCCGGAGCAGGACCCCTTTGATGCGTGGGACAAGCAGGACCACCACACGCTGGATATTACCAATCCGGACAGCTTTCCGCTGGTCTGTCGGATGATTGACGAATATCGCCCGCTGTTCCGCACCAGCCGTTTTAATCTCTGTGCGGACGAAACCTTCGATTTGGGCAGAGGCAAGAGCCGCGAATACTGCGAACGGGTCGGAAAGGACAAAGCCTATATCGGCTTTGTCAAAAAGCTCTGCGCGCACTTGACCGAGATGGGCTGCCAGCCGATGATGTGGGGTGATATTATCGGGAAATATCCGTCGCTGGTTCAGGAGCTGCCCAAGGAGATGGTCTATCTCAACTGGGGATATTCTCCCCGGGTCAAGGAGGACGAGAGCCGCCAGTTTGCCGAAAGCGGAGCGGTCTTTTATAATTGCCCCGGCGTGCTGGGATGGTCGAGCCTTGTCAACCACACGAAGGACGCGTATCAGAATATCCGGTTGATGGCGCAGTACGCCCACCGATTTGGTGCGGTCGGACTGCTCAACACCGACTGGGGAGATTTTCACCATGTCTGCCACCCGAGATTCAGCATGATTGGGATGATTTACGGCGCACAGTTCTCTTGGAGCAGGCAGGAGCTTTCCTACGAGGAGCTGAACCACAGCATTTCTCTGCTGGAATTTGGAGACGGCTGCGAGGAGGCCGCCGGTCTACTGGGAGAAATCGACCAATGGATTCTCTATAGCTGGATGGCGGTTTGCGTCTGGCGGGAGTATGCAATCTACCATCGGCAGAAAGGAACCGAGAGCGTTGAACGGTTTGTCAACCGCAGTTTTTCCGATTCGGAGCTTCCAAAAAAGGTGGAGGAGTGCGAAAAACAGCTTCGCAGGATTCAGAGCGCCCTGCTGCGCTGTGCCGTTCACACTGATGAAACCGGACGGGAATGGCTCAATGCCTGCGTGGTGGTGCTGGACGGCTGCTGTCTGATGAACTGCATCGGTGCAGTGGTGGCCTGTCGGGAATTTCTGAATACCACAATCGAAGGGATTGAGGTCGGGGCCTTGGCGCAGGAGCTGGAAGAATGGTTCTTCTACTACAAGCGGCTCTGGCGCAGCGTCAGCAAGGAATCGGAGTTGGGACGGATTGCGGACATCCTCTGCTGGTATGCGGACTATCTGCGGGATATTCAGCAGGGTTAACAAACTGCCCGCAGATTTGCTCTGGATGAAACAGAATCCCTTGTAAATGAAAATGGAATTTGATATAATGGAATTCTAATACAGAGAGGGGAATTCGGACAGAGAATGAAAAAAACAAAATTGGATCAGACATTCTACAAAACGATGATGACCATTGCAATCCCAATCGTCATCCAGAACATCATCAGCATCGGGCTGAACATGGCGGATACCATCATGATTGGCAAGCTGGGCGTCGATGAGCTGGCGGCAGTCGGGACGGCAAACAGGCTGTACTTTGTATTTTCCAGCTTGTGCTTCGGTATCTACAGCGGAGCGTCGGTCTATGTTTCCCAGTATTGGGGAGTCAAGGATATTAAAAATATCCGCAGAACGCTGGGAATCGATATCCTGCTGGGCGGCGGAATGTCAGTGCTGTTTATGGCAATCGCATTCTTTCTGGCGCCGCAGGTCTTGGGGCTGTTTAGCTCGGACCCCAATGTCATCGAGCTGGGTACCCAGTATCTGCATATTGTAGCGGTTTCCTATTTCTTTACGGCGATGTCCTTTGCCATCAACTTTAACTGCCGTGCCATCCATATGCTCAAGGTGCCCACTGCTATCAACACGCTGGCGCTGTTCATCAATCTGGGGCTCAACTATCTCCTGATTTTCGGCAAGCTGGGTCTGCCTCGGATGGGTGTCAGAGGTGCGGCGTATGCGACCCTGATTGCCCGATTGGTCGAATTTGTGCTGATGTTCCTGTGCGTGTACAGTCAGAAGGAGCATCCGCTGGCTGCCAAAATCGGGGAGCTGTTCAGCTTCGACCGTCAGCTGTTCACCAAGGTGATCAAAACCTCCCTGCCAGTTATCGTCTCGGAGGGCGGATGGAGCTTGGGAAATGCGGTGTACTACATCGCCTACGGAATGTTGGGTGCATCCGCTCTGGCGGTTGTTCAGGTAGCTTCCACCATCAACGACCTGTTCCAGTGTCTGTTCTTTGGAATCGGAAATGCCAGCGCCGTCATGATTGGCAACGAGCTGGGACGGCGGAACGAGGATACGGCCTATGATTACGCGGTGGTCTTTTTGAAGATGACCTTTGTGGTCAATGTCGTGGTTTCGCTGGGGCTGTTCCTGTCCCGCGGCGGCGTGATCGCCCTGTACGATTTTGACCAGCAGACCAACATCATGCTGGCAAACACCATCACCGTCTACGCAATCTACATGATGCCCAAGATGTTTACCTATATGTTGTTCTGCGGCATCCTGCGCTCGGGCGGCGACACCCAAATCTGCATGATTCTGGACTTGCTGGGCGTCTGGCTGATCGGTGTTCCGCTGGCATTTTTGGGCGTTCTGGTCCTGAAGCTGCCGCTGCACTGGGTCGTAGCGATGGTCTTCTTCGAGGAGTGGTTCAAGCTGGTGTTCTCGCTGATTCGCTTCAAAAGCAGAAAATGGGCACACACCTTGATTTGATTCGAATTCACAAAGGGGAGACCGCCGCGGGCAGTCTTCCCTTTTTATCATGGAACAATCGAAAGCGGAGGAGCTTATGGAACGAGAGCAAATCAAAATATATAACGCATACGAAAACAACCTCAAGCATCTGAGCTTGTCCCTGCCCAAGCATCAGATTACGGTTTTTACCGGGGTGTCCGGCTCGGGCAAAAGTTCGCTGGTTCTGGATACCATCGCGGCGCAGTCACGCAGGGAGCTGAACGACACCTTCCCAAGCTATGTCCAGAACTATCTGCCCAAGTACGGCAGACCGCATCTGGGCAGCATCGAGAACCTGCCGGCAGCGATTGTCATCGACCAGAAAAAGCCGGCGCCCAACCAGCGCTCGACAGTGGGAACCTATACCGATACCTATGCACTGCTGCGACTGCTGTTTTCCAGGGTAGGCAAGCCGTTTGTGGGATATTCCGATACCTTCTCCTTTAACCATCCGCAGGGCTGCTGTCCGCGGTGCAGCGGGCTGGGAGAAATCACCGAGCTGGATGTGCATAAGTTGGTGGATTTTGACAAGTGCCTGAACGACGAAGGGGTGATTCATTATGTTGCCTTCGAGCCGGGGCAGTGGAGATGGGTGCGCTATGCCAACAGCGGCCTGTTCGATTTGGACAAAAAAATTCGGGACTATACCCCAGAGGAGCTGGAGCTGTTTTTATATTCCCCGCAAATCAAGCTGAAAAATCCTCCGGCAGGCTGGCCCAAAACAGCCAAGTATGAGGGGCTGGTTCACCGGATGTACCGCAGCGTCCTCAACTCGGAGGAGGGTAAGTTGCACCGGGAGCTGCTTGACCCGATGACCCGCAGAGGGGTTTGCCCAGATTGCCACGGAGCCCGTCTGAATGAGAAGGTGCTGTCCTGCACCATCAACGGAAAGAATATCGCCGAGGTGACAGCGATGCCGCTGCGCCAGTTAATCGATTGGCTGGATACGATTCAGGAGCCGCTGGCGCAGGATATTCAGCGGACACTGGGAACCCGTCTGCGCGCTCTGGTGGAGATTGGTCTGGATTATCTGACCTTGGATCGCAGCTTGGGAACCCTGTCGGGAGGCGAGGCGCAGAGGTGCAAGATTGCAAAATTCCTCAATTCCTCCCTGTCCGACCTGCTGTATATTTTGGACGAGCCGAGCGTCGGACTGCACAGCCGCGACATCGAGCGGATGAAAAAAGCGATTCGGAAGCTGCGCGACGGCGGCAACACCGTTTTACTGGTCGAGCATCACCGCGAGATGATCGAGGTCGCAGACCATATTGTGGACATGGGCCCGCAGGCCGGTGTGTTCGGAGGGGAGGTTCTGTTTCAGGGCAGCTATGATGAGCTGCTGTACAGCGATACCCCGACCGGAGAGGCACTGCGCTATCACAGCGAAATCAAGCAGGAGCCGAGGACACCTTCCGGCTGGTACTCCTTGGAGCACGCCTCCATCCATAACCTTCAGGACCTTTCGCTGCGCCTGCCGCTGGGTGTGCTGACAGCGGTTGTGGGAGTGGCAGGCTCGGGCAAAAGCTCGCTGATGGAGTGCTTCTGTCAGGAGCTGGGAGAGCAGGCGGTTTATATCAGCCAGAAAAATATCGGGGCAAGTCTGCGCTCCACACCGGCGACCTATCTGGGAGTAGCGGACGAGATTCGCCGCATCTTCGCCAAGGGCTGCGGACAGAAGGCTAGTCTCTTTTCTTTTAATGGGGAAGGCAAGTGTCCGGCGTGCGGCGGAAAAGGGGTCATCGTCTCGGATATGTCCTTTATGGATTCCATCGAGACGGTCTGCGAGCTCTGCGGCGGTCTGCGCTATTCGCAGGAGGTCTTGCAGTTCCAGGTCAAGGGCCTCAATATTGCACAGGTCATGGACTTGACGGTGGAAAAGGCGATTCGCTTCTTCGAGGGCACCTCGATCGCAGAGGCGCTCCAACCGCTGTGTCGGGTGGGCTTGTCCTATCTTCACCTCAACCAGTCGCTTTCCACCCTGTCGGGAGGAGAGCTTCAGCGGATGAAGCTGGCATCCTGCCTGAACATTCGGGACAAGGTGTTCATCTTGGATGAGCCGACCGACGGACTTCACCTTCAGGATATCCAAAGTCTGATTGCTTTGCTGGATGAGATGGTGGAGCAGGGCAACAGCATCTTCGTCATCGAGCATAGTCTGGATGTTCTCAAAGCAGCGGACTATGTGGTGGAGCTGGGCCCCGGAGGAGGCAGCGAAGGCGGTTGTCTTTTGTTTGCCGGCTCGGTTAAGAAGCTTAAAAATTGCCCGACATCGGTAACAGCCCCGTATCTACATGATTAA
>URFD01000101.1 GCA_900547015.1 uncultured Oscillospiraceae bacterium
AATACAGGATGCCGCTGTTCTTATGCTAAAAAAAGCTGACCGAAATTCGGTCAGCTTTTTTCTTTTGATGTTTTATTATCCACGGATTTGCAGCAGCTTCTGTTTGAGCTCTTCCTCGATTTTGCCCAGCTCAACCTCCGCCTCTCTGCGCTTCTGTCTGCCCTCGTCCTGAATCTTGACAACCTCATCCAGCGTCGAAATCAGCGCCTCGTTGGTAGCCTTGAGCGTCTCAATATCGACGATGCCGCGCTCGGACTCCTTCGCGGTCTCGATGGTTGCCATCTTGAGGGTCTGTGCATTTTTCTTCAGCAGCTCGTTGGTGAGATTGGTCACCTCGCGCTGAGCCTGTGCCGCCTGCTGGGAGTGTGTGACGCCCAGCGCCAGCACCATCTGGCTCTTCCACAGTGGAATGGTGTTCACAATCGTGGACTGAATCTTCTCGGTCATCAGGGTATCGTTGTTCTGCACCAGTCGCAGCTGTGGAGCCATCTGGATGGAAATCATGCGGGTCAGCTCCAAGTCATGCAGCTTCTTCTCAAAGCGGTCGCACAGCGCCGCCAAGTCATTTGCCGCCTGTGCATCCTCGGGCAGGTTGGTCTGATTGGCTTTTTGAATCAATGCCGCCAAATCCTGCTCACGCACCTGTGCCAGCTTTTTCTGGCCTGCCAGAATGTACATCGAGATTTCCTTAAAATATGCCTTGTTCATCTCGTACATCCGGTCCAGCATCGCAACATCCTTGAGCAGGGTGACCATGTGGTTTTCCAGACCGTTGACGATTTGATTGACGTTCGTCTCTGCCTTGGCATATTTGGCCTTCATCGAGTTGAGCTTGTTGGTGTTCTTCTTAAAGAATCCGAACAATCCCTTTTCCTCTTCCTCGTCAAAGTTTTTCAGCTCGGTCACTACACTCGAAAGCATATCGCCGATTTCTCCCAAGTCCTTGGTGCGGACATTTTCCAGCGCACTCTCGGAAAAATCAGCCAGCTTTTTCTGCGCCCCGGCACCGTACTGCAAAATCACGCTGGAGTTGTTCAAATCGATTTGAGCGGCAAAGTCGTTGACCATCTTCCGCTCCTGCTCGGTGAGCAGGCTTTCGTCAAAGACAGGCTTTGGAGCGGCCTGCTGGGTCTGCACTGCAAGCTCGGGCTGCTGCGACTCCGGCATCGGCTGGGCAAACGGGTCCAGTGTCAGCGAAGGTTGCAATTCTTTTTCTGTCTCGTATGGATTGCTCATGAAAGGTTCCTCCTCTTATCCTCAGTCTATTCTTTTTTCTCGAACTCCGAACCGGTCAGCCCTTCCTGCTTGAGCATCGTTTCCAAGACGGAAATATCCGAGCTGACATCCAGAACATCATCGGCAAACAGCTGGTCCAGCAGATTTTCAAAGGCAAGGTTGATGGTGTCCAGCGTGTCCTCGATCTGTTGCTTTCCGGTTTTGATGTTATCGCCCTGAATGGGCTGATTTTCAAACTCTTCATAGGCCTTCAGCAGCTTGAGGGTGGTAGGCAGATAGTAGTTCATCAGGCGGCGAATGTCCGGCAGCTTTTCCGGGTGTTCTCCCACCTGGTCAAAAATCTGTCCTGCCACCTTTTCCAGACGGAACATTTTGTTGGAAATAACCTCTCCCTCCAGACGGTCGTTGGCTTGACGAATCTGCTCAATCATATCCCGTCCCTGACGCAGGGTGGCTGCCAGCTCTGGCTGTCCGGCGAATGCTTCTTCCTCTTTTTTGAGGGCTTCCTCCTCCTGACGGCGGCGCTCCTCCTCTTCCTTGCGGCGGCTCTGTTCCTGCTGCTGTACGTATAAGTACTGCTCATAAACCTCATCGGTGAGCATCAGGCAGGTTTGCTGGTCATCGATGTGGGCACCCGGCAGGACTTTTTTGCGAATCATCTTCTGCAAATCCCGCAGGACAAAGTTCTTGTCCTTACCAATGTCCCGAACCAGCATATCGATGGGACAAAACTGGCTGTTCCCCACTGTTTTCAGATAGCGCTTCAGGCGGCTTGTCCGCTTGAGCAGAGAGATTCCCGCAACGAGCATCCCCGCCGAAATAGCGCTCAGCACCGACAGAATCGCAATCAGCACCGTTACCGAAAGGTCGAAGCGGCTTTTCACAGCGGCGACACAGGTGCTAAACAGCAAAAACGAGCCAAAGGTTGCCAGCCCGACACCACCAAATACCGAAAGCAGCGTTCCGGCTACGCTCACCGTCTTGTATTTTTTTGCCATTGGCAGATTGGCGCCTGTATTTCCCGGCTGCTGTGACCCATACTGATAAGGGGGCTTGCTGTTCGGACGATTGAGCAGCGGCCTTTCCGATGCTCGTCTCGGTGAGCCTTGATAATAGGTAAACTCCCGTTTCATGTCCTTTGCCATATTTTGAATATCCTGTTTGATATGCTTCACCTCCTGAGAATGCGCTATTTCATTGATTGTTCTGCGCAGTAAGCGCTGTAGCTTGCGCTCAAAATCCTCCGTCAAAGCGCGGCACCTCCATTCATCCTCATTTTATCTCATTATAGAACATTTCGCTTTAAAGTACAAGGTTCTCATGGGCTCTCCCGCATAATTCAAGATTTATTAAAAATGTCAAATGCTCTCTTTGCTATGAGATAAAATTACCGCAAATATTTTGCCGCACCGTGCAAACATTAAAAAAGGCGGCAGCGTCCCGCCAGTTTGTTCGCAAATTTTCTCCTGAATCTCAATGCCTCCAACCGGATGGTCTTATCCTTCCCAACGCAGGAAACCTTTATGAATTGTGAGGGATTCTCAATTGAAATCAGCACATTCCTCCCCCAGACAAATTTTGTTTCGCTCCTACCGCGCCGCTGCGGCAGTCCTTTCCGTTCTGGTTCTGCTGGGACTTTGCGCTTCGCTCTGCCTGTCTGCCCTGCTGCCGGACCGCTACCTTCTGGCAAAGGGAAGCGACTTCTCGCTCGGCGAGCACCGCATCATCCAGGCCAAAACCAGCAGCCGCTCCTACCCGATTTCGGTCTACTCCTCCGCAGGCAATACCTTCCAGATGGATTTGCGCCTTCTCGGGCTCATCAAAATCAAGGATGTCAGCGTGCAGGTCGTGGACCGCAGGGAGGTTTCCCTGTGCGGAACCCCCTTCGGCATCAAGATGGTGACCGACGGCGTGATGGTCGTCGGAACCGGAGCAGTCACCAATCTCGACCGACAGACGGTCAATCCAGCCCGCGATGCCGGTATTCGGGAAGGGGATGTTATCCTCTGCCTGAACGGAGAAAAAATCTCCTCCAAAAAACAGCTGACCCAGCTGATTCACACCTCGAGCGGACAGCCGCTCTCCCTGACGGTACGCCGCGGCAGCGACTTGGAGCAACTCACCCTCGCCCCAGTCCTCTCCTCGCTGGACCACGACTACCACCTGGGGCTGTGGGTGCGGGACAGCTCCGCCGGCATTGGAACCATGACCTTCTATGACCCTGCCAATGGGTATTTTGCCGGACTCGGACACGCAATCTGCGATGTCGATACCGGCCAGCTGATGCCCTTGTCGCAGGGAGAAATCGTGGAAGCCTCCATCATCGGCATCCAGCCCGGAGCCTCCGGAAATCCCGGCCAGCTGCAAGGCGCCTTTGTCACCGGACACCCCTCCGGCCGGCTGGACGCCAACAGCTATAACGGCGTGTACGGCAGGCTGTATCAGCCTCCCACCTACTCCCAATCCATTCCCATGGCACACAGCCACGAGATTCACTCCGGCCCTGTCAAAATTCTCACCACCATCGCCGGAGAAAAACCCCGCCTTTTCGATGCCGTCATCGAGAAGGTCTCCCTGTGCCAGAACGAGCCCACCAAAAACATGGTCCTGCACATCACCGACTCCGAGCTGCTGGAGCTATCCGGCGGCATCGTGCAGGGGATGTCCGGCTCCCCGATTCTCCAGAACGGGATGCTGGTCGGCGCAGTGACCCATGTGTGAGTACGTCCACGATACCGATAAATCCTTAAATTTTAGGGAGTCGAGGATAAAGATCGATGACAATCTGTCCGTCGGCTCCCTTGAAATATTCAATTCGTTCCAAGATTTCCTTTAAGAGTTCGTTTCGTTCCTGGTTGGTCATATGGTCGTAGCTTGCAAGCAGCTCCTCTGTCTGAGGAATCAGGCTTGCTTTGGAGGATTGGCTTTCTTCCAGCCGCTGCACTTTCTTTTGAAATTCTGCTTTTTGAGCTTCCAAATCTTCCATCGAAAGGACAAGCTTTGCTCTTCTGTTCTGAAATACCTCGAAGGAATACACACCCTGTTCAACCAGATCAAAGGTGTTTTCCAGCTGTTTGGATAACTTTTTAAACTCCTGCTCTATTTTTATCAGTTGCTTTCTGACAATCTCGATATCGTCCGTATAACCGACTGTATCAATTTTAACCTTATATCCCTTCAGCCAGCTTTTCAGTGCTCCAATAATCTCCTTCTCCACCACATCAAAGTATGCACTGCAATTATGACATTTCCTTGAATTGGTGCAGCGAAGACGCGGAGCACAATTTCTTGCTGCCGTCATAGTTGTTCGCTCGATTCGCTTGCCACATATTGAGCAGAAAAGCAAACCGGAAAACGGATTCATCAGCTGATACTCTTCTCGAACCGGTGCTGTTGGCTTTCGGTCCAGCCGGATTTCCTGCGCTTTCATGAAGTCCTTTTCGCTGACCAGCGCCGGATGCAATCCATTATAAATATCGTAAGAGCTCATATCCTTTTTGCGTTTGATACGCTTTTTAATCTCTCCGTTTTCGATACTTTTGACCTGCCTGCTCCACCCTCTTCGAATCTTTCCCATATAAACGGGATTGGTAATAATCTGAGAGATGGTCGAATAGGTCCAAAGATCGCCATGCCGGGTTGGAACTTCGCGGTCATTCAGACCGTTTGCAATCATCTTGGTTCCCTGATGATTGAGATACATTTCAAAAATCTTCTGGATAATCGGTGCTTCCTCTGGATCTGGCTCTAATGTATAGCCTTTTTCGTTTGGAAGTTTAACCCGATTATATCCATAGGGAGCGATGCTTCCAAGCCATTTTCCCTCTGATGCACTGCTGTCCCGTCCGCGAATCAATCTTCGGTTGATGGTCTTATACTCCCTTCGGCTCATAAACAAGCCAAACTCGAAGTACTCCTCATCAAATTCGTTGGACGGGTCATAGATCTTGGTCGGAGTGATAATCTTTGTTCCAGAAAACTGAAACACCTGGCTGATATATGCCTGATCGGCTCCGTTTCCTCTTGCCAGACGTTCAACATCGACAACAAGAACTCCGGCATAAAATCCGGCATTCACTTCTTCCAGCAGCTTCTGAATTTCCGGTCTTGCGGCAATTGACTCACCAGAAACGACCTCATAATAGGTTTTTGCAATATAATACCCTCGCTGTGCAGCCAGTTTGTCCAGAATTGCTTCATGGCGCTTGAGCGTTTCCTCAATGCTCAGCTCTGCATAATCCCTGTCAAAACGCGACTTACGAAGATATTTTACATATTGCTCCATCTGGGGCCCCCTTTCTGGTTTCATTATAAGGTGAAACATATTCTCCCGTCAATGATACGGGTCACGCTAAATTCTGGAAAGATCCGCAGATTTATT
>URFD01000102.1 GCA_900547015.1 uncultured Oscillospiraceae bacterium
TGTATGCCGAACTGTAAGGTCTGAAGTCGCGGGGGACCCAGAAGATGTCTGTCACCTTGTTCGGACCATGAGCATAGGCAAAAACCCCTGCACGTATGGCAGGGGTTTCCAAAGAACACAATCGAATGAAGTTGGGATAAAATTTGGGAGCTACTTGCGTCTGGAAAGAGTTTTCAGCTGGGCAGGCAGATGGAAGAGCGGAGGTCTTTTCGGGGGATGGGACTGATAAATATTGTAGTAGATGGTCTGAATATAGTTTGCAAGGGTCTGTGCGCCCGAATTTTTGACCGATTGGATGACCGAGTTTTTCAGAGCCTGAAGCTCCTGAGGGTCCATGTCGCGAATCTGGCGCAGACGCTGGCCCATCTCCTTGGCATTTCGGAACATATAGCCGTTGACACCGTCGCGAACCTGGTCGGCATTGAGCTCGTCATACAACTGCAAAACCGGCAGACCGCCTGCCATGCCCTCCAGCATCGAGATGGAGTTGGTGTCGGACAGAGAAGCGGTGACATAGATGTCGCAGGTGTGGATGTACGGAGGCAGGTCTGGGTGCATAACCTTGCCGGTGAAGATGACCCGGTCGGTGATACGAAGCTCTCGGGCAAGCTGTTCGAGGTGCGGCTTTTCCGGGCCGTCCCCGACAATCAGCAGGTACATTCCGTCCTCCGGCTTCATCTCCTGCGCCCAGAAGTGAAGCAGAACATCCACGCTTTTTTCCTGTCCCAGTCTGCCGACGAAGCAGGCAACGGTGGCATCCTTCGGGATGCCGAACTGTTCGCGGATTTGTGCCCGCTGCTCCGGGGTCGAGGACTCGGGAGCAAACGCATCCAGCTCGACCGGATTGGGGATGACCTCCACCTTCTTGTCGCTGCCGATTTCGGCGGTGTATTCCTGACATTTTTTGGATGGGCCGGTCACAGCGTTGGCGTGCTGCGGGAAATAGCGGAAGTAGCGGTGGGACAGCTTGGTGGTCAACGGCACCAGCGCCTTGGGTGCGATGTAATAGATGTAGTCATCGTACATGGTGTGCAGGGTGTAGACGACCGGAACATGAAGAATTTTGGCGATGTTCATGCCGCTGAGCCCGATGCTGAATTCGTTGTGGACATGGATGATGTCCGGGTTAAATTCGCGCAGATAGTGCAGGCGGGCGCGGCTGACCGGAGAGGCCAGATCCAGCCCGTAGATGCGCTTGAGGTTGTGTGCCGGACAGTGCAGCACATCCCCGTCGATATAATGCTTGCGGGTCTTGGAGTCGGCGGTGACAATCAGCACGGTATGTCCCAGAGCCTCCAGCCCTTCCTTGAGAATTTTAATATGTGTAACCACACCGTTGATTTGTGGCAGATAGGTTTCTGTGAAGATCGCGATACGCATAATCAACCTCCCTTGTAATAGTCATGCGGTTTCTTTATAAAAGTATAGGGCAATCTTTGACAAAAAGCAATCTTTTCTTTTGTCAGAATGGAATTTGTTGTGGATTTTTGGCGGTGCATTTTGGCTGTCTGGATAGAAAACGACGGACAGCGTGAGGATTCTTCACAACAGGGGAAGGAAAAGGTGAACAAAAAAAGCCGATAGCCAATCCCTACAAGTCGCTTTTGGGGCTGGACAGCGGGCAAACAGACAGATATAATAGATGGTAGCGGGGCGATGCGCCTCGCAGGGAAACAGGAAAAAAACAGCAGAAGAAAGGGTGTATCATGCTGAAAAAAAGGATGATGGTTCTGTTGGCTGCGGCGGTGTTGACGGTCAGCGTTTCCGGATGCAGTACAGAACAGAAAACGGCGGACATCAGCACTGCCGGAACAGGGTCCCAGCAAGCCGAGGCGCAGGAGGAGGCAGGCCCGTTTGAGGAGCTGTCCCTGACCGACCTTGACGGAAACGAAGTAGGCTCGGAGCTGTTTGCAGAGCATCAGATGACGATGATTAACATCTGGGCAACCTTTTGCAATCCCTGTCTGAGCGAGCTGCCGGAGCTGGGCGAGCTGGCGAAGGAATATGCGCAGACACCGGGCGGCGTACAGATTGTCGGAATCTGCACCGATGTGCTGGACCAAAAGGGAAATCAGGTGGAGGAACAAATCGACCTGGCAAAGCAGGCCCTTAGACTGACCGGCGCCGATTATCAGAATCTGGTTCCGGACAAGGCATTTTTGAATGTTTTGATGGAATCAATCCCGGGCGTTCCCACCACCTTCTTTGTGGATTCTCAGGGAAAGCTGCTCGGCGAAGCCGTGGTAGGGGCAAGAAAAAAGGAAGCATGGCAGGAGATAGTCGATGCCAGACTTCAGTTATTGGAGAAATAGACGATGAACAAAAATATGATGAAACGCAATCTGCTGCCGCTTGCGCTGATTGTGCTTTCGCTGGTGCTGATTGCAATCGGAGTTTCCAGCGGAGAGGCAAAGCTGGTGCTGACCAAGGCAGTAAATATTTGTATGGAGTGTATTGGAATTGGCTAAACGAAAGAAAAGCATCCGCCTGTGGTGTCAGGCGGCATGGTTTGCCGTCACCAACGGCTACCTGAAGGGATTTGTCGAAGGAAAAATTTACCGCGGAGCTACCAAGCAGGTCTGCGTGCCGGGCCTTAGCTGTTACTCCTGCCCCGGGGCGCTGGGAGCCTGCCCCATCGGTTCGCTTCAGGCAGTGCTGGACAGCGGAAAATTCAAGATGTCCTGCTATGTCTTTGGCTTCCTCATGCTGTTTGGCTCCTTGATGGGACGGTTTGTGTGCGGATGGCTCTGCCCGTTCGGCTGGGTACAGGACCTGCTGCACAAAATTCCGCTGTTCCAAAAGAAGAAAAATATGCCGGGACACCGCTTCCTGAGATACGGACGCTATGTTGTGCTGGTGCTGTTTGTCATCATCCTGCCGATGACGGTGCTGGGAGCGGCAGGAATGGGCGACCCGTGGTTCTGCAAGTACATCTGTCCGAGCGGAACGCTGCTGGGCGGCTGGCCGCTGCTGGCCTCCAACCCGGGACTGCGCTCGGCAATCGGCGTTTTGTTCAGCTGGAAGAGCCTGCTGCTGGTGACCATTCTGGTCCTGTCGGTCAAGTACAACCGCCCGTTCTGCAAGTACCTGTGTCCGCTGGGTGCGGTCTACGGCGTGTTCAACCCGATTGCGCTGTACCGCTTTACCGTTGACGAGGAGCTGTGCGTCCGCTGCGGAGGCTGTCAGAAGGTGTGCGGCATGGATATTCCGGTTTGGGAAAAGCCCAACAGCACCGAGTGTATCCGCTGCGGCGACTGCAAAGCGTTCTGCCCGACGGGGGCAATTCGTTCCTCTTTACAGCGCGTACAGGCAAAGCCTTACGGCGGCATCGAGTCTCCCAATGAGTAAAAGGCCGAAAAGGACTGGACAAACAGTGGGAGAATATAGTATCATGATACCACAAGAAATGATTTTTTAAGGAGGATGGATTGTTTATGAAGATCAACCCGGTCAAGGGAACAGCGGATTATCTGCCGTCCCAGACGCTGCTGAGAGACTATTTGCAGAATGTCATCTTGGACACCTATCGTGCGGCAGGATTTGAGAGAATCATGACCCCTGCCATCGAGGATATAGAAAACCTAGAAAAGAGCGAGGGCGGGGATAACCTGAACCTGATGTTCAAAATCCTCAAGCGCGGAGAAAAGCTGGATGCTGCTCTGGCAGCAGGCGACAGCAGCCAGCTGGCTGATTTGGGTCTGCGCTATGACCTGACCCTGCCGCTCAGCCGCTTTTATGCCGGCAACCGCTCCAAGCTGTCCAACCCGTTTAAATGTATTCAGATTGACAAATCCTATCGTGCAGAGCGTCCGCAGAAGGGCCGCATGAGAGAATTTGTACAGTGCGACATCGATATTCTGGGCAGCGATTCTCCGCTGTGCGAGCTTGAGCTGATTCACACCACCGCAACCGCTCTGCTCAAGCTGGATATCGGCTCCTTCACCATCCGCATCAACGACCGCCGCGTGCTCAAAGGGGTGCTCAACCATGTTGGAATCCCGGACGAGCAGATGGATACTGTCTGCGTCACCTTGGACAAGTGGGACAAGATTGGCACAGAGGGCGTTCTGGAGGAGCTGGCAGGCAAGGGTCTGGATGCAGAGGTGTGCGGAAGAATCCGGGAACTGCTGGATGGCGGCTGCACCCTCGAGCAGGCAGAGCAGATGTGCGGTCAGGAGCAGATTGCAGCCCAGCTGAGAAAGATCATCGAGGATGCAAACACACTGGCTCAGGGCCGGTACGATGTTGTCTTTGATATGCTGCTGATTCGCGGTCAGGGCTATTACACCGGAACCGTTTTTGAGATTCAGTCCAACAAGTTCCGCGGCGCAGTTGGCGGCGGCGGACGCTACGACGGTCTGGTTGGAAAATTTACTGGCGAGGATGTTCCGGCAGTCGGCTTCTCGATTGGCTTCGAGCGCATCTTCCAGATTATGGAGGAGCAGGAATTTGCCATCCCGAACCGCCGCAAACGCGTTGCCGTTTTGTGCGATGAGGAGCAGGGCGCACAGGCCGTGCTGAAAACCGACGAGCTGCGGGAGCAGGGACTGGATGCCAGCGTCTTTGGCCGCCCGAAGAAGATGGGCAAGTTCCTCAACCGTTTGCAGGAACAGGGCTATGACGGATTTTTGGTTTTGGGCGAGAGCGAAGAACCAAAGTGGTTTTAATAAAAGAAAAAGCAGACCTCTGTTGGAGGTCTGCTTTTTTGCTACAGAAGTTCGGACAAAACGGCGGGCAGCTCGGAAAAATGCAGGATGCGGTGAACCGGCTGGTCCACGGCGCCCATACCGTAGGCGGCATGGATGAACGGAATCCGTGCCTTTTGGCAGGCCTGATAGTCTCCCTGCGTGTCGCCGAGATAGACCGCCTGTTCCAGACGATGCTTTTCCACCATCAGACGGATGTTGCTGCCCTTGCCCAGTCCGGTCATGCCGGAGCAGGTGAAGTCGGCAAAGCAGTCTTCCAACCCGGAGACCTCCAAAAAGGTCTGGATGTAGCCGTCCTGACAGTTGCTGACGATATAGAGAGGATATTGTCCGGCAAGCTGCCGCAGCACCTGCGGGACATCCGGATAGACGGTGCCGGGATGCTCCTTGAGCCACGGAAGCTCCTCGATGCAGCACTGGTTGAATACGGCAACCCGCATCTCTTCCGGGACATTGGGCAGAGCGGCTGCGGCGATTTCCTCCACCGTTTTGCCCATATAGCTGCGAATTTCTGCGAGGGTCATGGGGGTGCGGTTGCTGTATCGAGCCAGTACCTGGTTCCATGCCGGCAGCATCTGCTCGGTGGCATCCCAAAGGGTGCCGTCTAAATCAAAGATGATTCCTGTTTTCATGATGATTATTCAGCGTCCTCTGTATTTTCTGCAGTCTCTGTGAGATCCTCTGCTGTCTCTTCTTCCTCACCGAACTCTTCTTCCGCACGGGCACGGTTGATCTCCTTTGCCTCTGCAAGAACATCCTCAGCGTTTGCCTGGATGTTGGAAGCAGTTGTCATCACGCACTCTTTTGCGCGGAGACCTGCTGCGAGACAGTTAATATAT
>URFD01000103.1 GCA_900547015.1 uncultured Oscillospiraceae bacterium
TGCCGCTCATGGCATCCCGCTTGGTGATCTTCATGTCGGGCAGCTTGTGGTTTTCGGCGGTCACGGTGTACTGCTTGGTGCCTCGCGCTGTTCGTCGGTCAGCTTAGACAGCAGCTCTCTGCGGCGCTCCTCGCGGCGCTCTGCACGCTCTGACTTTCTGTCCTCCAGATAATCCTTGAGCTCCATCTTTCCAAGCTCCCAATCCAACATTCCCTGCTCCATCTTCTGCTGCAGCTCCAGATGGTTCTGACGCAGATATTCCGCAGTATCCAGCTTGGTCTGTTCCACCAGCTGCTGAATCTGCTTGAGGGTTCCGTTGAGCTTGAGGATGGTGTGGACGGTAAGGGTCAAGTCAGTGACCAGCAGGACGGCGAATACTGAGCTGAAGGTGATTTCCAGCCAGTAGGGCAGCGACTGAATCATCCCCTGCACCCTCGGGTCAACGCACCTTGCCGCAAACACAGACAGTGCGCCGAACATCAGCGAATTTCTCAAACAGACCCTTCCGTGGATATTAAAGCGATAGGTGGAATAATCCCACCACTTGGCGGCAAACAGCTTTTCCAGCAGATAGGCGGTGATGTACTCAATCACACTGGTTAACAGCATTCCTGCAAAGAACAGCTCGACCACGTTGTCCTTGAACGGCCGCAAAAACAGCAGAACTGCCATGGCGCCAAAGCCATAGACCGGACACAGCGGCCCGGTTAGAAAGCCGCGGTTGACGAGCTTCTTCTGACCAATCGAGCAGTAGATGGACTCACAGACCCACCCCAAAAAGCTGTACGCCAGGAAGGATAAAAACAGCTCCGGAAACATCTCCAAAAACATGACCTCCTCATCCCCCAAACGCTCCCTCGGGCTGCTCGGGGGTCTTGTTTATTTGATTGTATATTCTAAACGGTTGCCAGCTTTTCTTCCTCCGGCTCGGTGCGGCTTGCCGCAAAGCCCTTTGGCAGCTTCGCCGACTGGTTCCGTTCTTCCCCCTGAGCGGCGCTCTGCTCCTGCTCCCGGTCAGGCTTCGACGGCGGATTCTGTCCGGCCGCGATGAGCCTTGCATTTGCCAGCATCAGCTTGATGCGGTTCTGCTGGTTGACCTTGGAGGCGCTGGAGTCGTAGTCCACCGCTACAATGTTGGCCTGCGGATTCTTCTCCTTGATGATTCTCATCACGCCCTTGCCGCAGATGTGGTTTGGCAGACAGCCGAACGGCTGGGTACAGACGATGTTGTTGACATGGTAGTGCTGAATCAGCTCCACCATCTCGGCAGTCAGCAGCCAGCCCTCGCCCATCTTGACCCCTTTTCCGATATAGCCACGGGTGGATTCGATGGTGCTTTCAAAGTGGCACGGCGGCTGGAAGTCGCTGTTGGTCTCAATCAGCCGAATCATGTCGCTCTTGCGTCCGCACAGGAAGCGGTTGACCCGCCGCATCACAGCAGCCTTCGCTCTGCCGATGCCGTACAGCTCGCAGTCAAATTCCGTGTTGTGCGTGCAGTACAGCAGGAAGTCAAACAATCCCGGACAGACGACCTCGCAGCCCTCGGACAGCAAAAACTGCTCCAGATTGTTGTTGCCCAAAGGGGAGTATTTGACATAGATCTCTCCGACGACGCCGACCTTGATTTTCTCCTCTTTCCTGCGCTGCACCTGGACAAAGCGTGCGATGATTTTTTTCATCAGTGCGGAGACTTCCTTCCAGCGCAGCAGCTTTTTGCAGAACAGCTCCTCCGCCATCTCCACACTGTCGTCCACCGCCTTCTGGCTTTCTCCCGCTGTCTTTTCATACGGGATACACTGGTTGTACAGCGTCATAATCAAATCGCCGCACAGCACGCCGTAGACTGCCTGAAGCAGCATTGTGATCGGCAGCGAGAAGCCGCCGGACTGTTCGCTTTTTAAGAAGCTGGCGGAAATGACCGGGATATCGCCGTAGCCGCTCTTGGCCAGCGCCTTTCGCAGCAGATAAATATAGTTGGAAGCACGGCAGCCGCCGCCGGTCTGGGTAATCAGCAGCGCCACCCGATCCAGCGGCAGGTCACAATGCTCCAGCGCATCCATCATCTGGCCGATGACCAGCTGTGCCGGATAGCAGGTATCGTTGTGGACATTCTTTAGGCCCTGCTCGATGACCTCCGGACCGCAGTTGTCCAGAATCCTGATGTGGTACCCGTAGTTTTCCAGCACGTTGCCCAGAATCCGAAAATGAATTGGCAGCATGGTGGGAATCAGGATGGTGTGTGTCTTTTTCATTTCTTTGGTAAAAAGTACCTTTTTTGCCTGTTCCATCTGAACAATATACCCTCCTTCTGGTTGGACTCGCGATCGGGGTTCCCTCCCAAACAGAGGAAACCTGCCCTGTTATTCCGTGGTTTTTCGGGCATCCCGTTCCCGAACCGCTCCAATCAGCGAGCGCAGACGGATTTTGACCGCACCCAAATTATTGATTTCATCTATCTTCAGCTCGGTGTACAGACGGTTTCCTGCCGCCAAAATCTCCGAGACCTCGTCGGTGGTGATGGCATCGATGCCGCACCCGAACGAAACCAGCTGCACCAGCTCACAGTCCTCGTGCTCGGTGACATATTTGGCTGCGTTGTACAGTCTGGAATGGTAGGTCCACTGGTTGAGCACATTTGGACGAACCGGCTCTACCAAGTCGCTGACGCAGTCCTCGCTGACCACCACCAGACCCAGCGAGGTAATCAGTTGGTTGATGCCGTGGTTGATTTCCGGGTCAACATGGTAGGGTCTGCCACAGAGGATGATGGTCTTTTTGCCATGCTCCCGCGCATATTCCAGCGCCAGACGGCCCTGCTCCCGAATGTCCGCACGCTGCTTTTCATAGCTTGCATACGCTGCGTCCGCAGCCTTGGTGACCTCCCGAAGGGTCAAATCCGGCCAGTCAGCACGCAACGCTTCCCATGCCTTTTTCGGGAAGGTCTTGCGCGCAGACAGGTTCAGGTACGGATACAGATACCGCACCCCTTTCAGCTTCTCTACGTTGGAGGCCAGCAGCTCCGGATAATAGGCAACGACCGGACAGTTGAAGTGGTTGTCGCCCTTGTGCTCATCGAAGTTATAGGTCATGCAGGGGTAGAAGATGGTGTCTACGCCCTTCTCCAAAAGGTTCTCAATATGCCCGTGCATCAGCTTTGCCGGGTAGCAGGCGGTGTCCGACGGCACCGAATACTGTCCCTTGGCATACAGCGCACGGGAGGAAATGTCCGAAATCACCACGTTGAATTGCAGCTCGTGCAGGAAGGTCACCCAGAAGAACAGATTTTCGTACAGATTCAGCCCCAAAGGCAGACCGATGGTGCCGCGGCGCAGCGGATGCTGTTGTGCCGCCTCCTGACATTCCTGACTCAGCGCACGAATCTGCTCGAGCTTGTAGCGGTACAAGTCCGGCAGCTCCTGTTCCTTGCCCATTCCCAGCGGCTTTTCGCAGCGGTTTCCGGAGATAAAGCGTTCTCCTCCCGCAAAGGTGTTGACGGTCAGATTGCAGTGGTTGGTGCATCCCTGACAGACCACCGGCCGGGATTCGTGGTGGAAGTCTCGGAGCTGCTCTGCATTCAGCATCGAGGAGTCGCCGGTTCGATGCTCCATCTTGCAGATCCCTCTTCCGTAAATTGCAGCGCCGTAGGCTCCCATCAAGCCGGCAATATCCGGACGGGTCACCTCATGTCCCAGCTCCTGCTCGAAGCTGCGCAGCACTGCGTCATTCAAAAAGGTTCCGCCCTGCACCACGATATGCTCGCCCAGCTCCTGAGCGCTGCGGGCGCGGATGACCTTGTACAGCACATTTTTTACGACACTCATCGACAGGCCTGCCGAGATGTCCTCCACGCTCGCGCCGTCCTTCTGCGCCTGCTTGACCGAGGAGTTCATAAAGACGGTGCATCGGGAGCCCAAATCGACCGGGTACTTGGAGAACAGCCCCAGCTGGGCAAACTGCTCTGCGGTGTAGCCCATCGATTTTGCAAAGGTTTCGATGAACGAGCCGCATCCGGAGGAGCAGGCTTCGTTGAGCATAATCGAATCGATGGCATCATTTTTGATTTTAAAGCATTTGATGTCCTGACCGCCGATGTCCAGAATAAATTCCACCTTCGGGTCAAAGTGCTGGGCAGCTTTAAAGTGGGCAATCGTCTCCACAATGCCGTCGTCCAGATGGAAGGCATGGCGAATCAAATCCTCGCCGTAGCCGGTGGAAACGGCGTAGCGAATATGAATGCGGTCCCCACATTCCTCATAGATTTTTTGCAGCTGCTCCCGAACGATTTGGACCGGGTTGCCCTGGTTGGAGCTGTAGTAGCGGTAAAGAGTCTCGAACGAGTCGCTCATCAGCACCAGCTTGGTCGTGGTCGAACCGCAGTCGATGCCCAGATATGCATCTCCTGTGTAATCGTCAATATCCCGCCACGGAACATTTGCTCTGCTGTGGCGGCGGACGAATTCATCGTGCTCCTGTCCGTTGGCAAACAGCGGCTTGAGGTAGTGGGTGGTGCTGGAACGGGACACCGCATTTTCCAGTATCCGGGTAAACTCCTCATAGGTATATGTTTTTTCCAGACCGCGGCTGTAGATGGCGGTTCCCATAGCAACGGCATACTGCGCCCAAGACGGGAAAACCGCATTCTCCGGCGAAAGGTGCAGGGTCTGGGCAAAGCGCTCCTGAAGGCCGCGGAAGAAAAACAGCGGTCCGCCCAAGAACAGCACCTTGCCCTCGATTCTTCTGCCTTGGCTGAGTCCGGTGACCGTCTGGTCTACCACCGCCTGAAAGATGCTGGCGGCAACGTCCTCCTTGCGCGCACCCTGATTGAGCAGCGGCTGGATGTCGGTCTTGGCAAAAACGCCGCAGCGGGAGGCAATCGGATAGATTCTCTCGTGCTGCAAGCTCAGCCGGTCCATCTCCTCGGTGCTGATATTCAGCAGGGTTGCCATCTGGTCGATGAAGGCGCCGGTGCCTCCGGCACAGCTTCCGTTCATCCTCTCCTCCAAGCCTCCGGTGAGGAAGATGATTTTGGCATCCTCGCCGCCCAGCTCGATGACTGCATCGGTGTCCGGCTCATACTCCATGACTGCTTTGTGGGTGGCAAAGACCTCCTGCACAAAATCAACGCCGGCATCCTCTGCCAGACCCAATCCGGCAGAACCGGAAATCGCCGCGCGAAACGGTTCTCCCTGTAAAAACTCTCTGGCTCCTGCCAGCGCCTGCAGGGTTGCCTGACGCACCTGCGACATATGGCGGCGGTAAATCCGGTACAGGATTTGTTCTCCTTGCATGACTACGACCTTAACGGTCGTCGAACCAATATCGATTCCTACATTTTTGAGCATTTCTTTCCCTGCCATTCTGTTAGCCTGTGTTCCCCGCTTCATTTCCCGGGAAATACAGACCTGTCTTGTGTTCTATCGTTTGTCTATCTGTCCTGCGAACAGCACATTTTGAGCCGTTCTTTTCCTATTTATTAGCACACATCAAATTCCTGTATTTTAAATATTATAAAACCTGCTTAACT
>URFD01000104.1 GCA_900547015.1 uncultured Oscillospiraceae bacterium
GTCTGAGGGAGGTGCTGGTGAATTCCTGATCCAGACCGAACTGCAGGGAGTTGTTGAGCATAACGTTCATCTCGAAGTCCTCGCTGTTCATGCCTTCGTCGATCATCATCTGAGTGGATTTTTCAGGATCTTCACGCATCCACTGATGAGCCTTCTGAACGCACTGTACAACCTTTTTGGAGATAACTGGGTTCTCTTTTACGAAGGTTTTGTTCATTGCGATGATACAGCATGGGTCACTTGCAAAGTCGGTATCCAGCAGGGAACGAATGCATTTGAGCTTGCCATCTTTTACCATGTTGTAAGCGAAGGTATCGGACAGCAGTGCAGCGGAGATTTCGCCGTTTTCCATAGCAGCGATGCAAGCATCGGTGCTTACCTGAAGGAGCTCTACGTCCTGCTGTGGATTGATGCCGTCTGCATCGAGCAGCAGGCTGGTGATGTTGTAGTCAGAAGCGCCGATACCGTTTGGTACGGAGATAGCGGTGCCTTTCAGGTCAGCAGTGGTGTTGTAGTTGCTGTCAGCCAGAACGTACAGGGATTTACAGCCGATGTGTGCGCCGCCAACGAAGGTCAGGTCAACGCCGTTGGTGTGTGGTACCAGCATGGTAGCGATATGACCTACTGCAACATCTGCCTGTTTAGTACCGAGTGCCTCGGTGTAGGAGTTGCCTTTGAAGCCTTCAGCAGTCAGGCCAGCTTCTTCGTAGTAGCCCAGAAGGTCGGCAACAGTTGGGCCGCCGGTACAACCGGTGGAGAAGAAGTATTTGATTGGCTGTCCGTAAGCAGGCTCTTTTTCCATAGCAGCCTGTTCTTCAGCGGTTGGAGCAAGGTCGCCAATTTCTTCGGAACGGCCTTCGATGTTAACTGGAACAAACATTTTGTCCCATTCGCCGGAGGTGGAAGCTTCATAGGAATCTTTGTGTTCGCCTTCAGCGGAAGCGGAAGTGGTGGTAGAAGCAGCGGATGCAGGATCGTACTGTTCAACCGGAACGGTGCAGCCTTCAGCAGCAACTGGGTCACCAACGGTCAGACCAGGAACTTCTTCGTCCGGGCAGATCGGAGTCCAAGCTTTTTCCATGATTTCTTCAACGGTCAGGGAGCTGTCGGAAATCAGGCCGAGACGCAGGTAGTCGTCTGCAATCTCACGCAGAGCGCGCTCTGTGAACGCATCGGACAGACCGAAGTGCAGGGTGTTCCAGCACTCGATGTTCTTCTCGTAGGAGCCGGACAGTTTGCCGTCGTCGATCATGAACTTAACAGCCTCGTCTGGGTGCAGACGGTTGTACTGACCAGCGCGTTTGATTGCCATGGTAGCATATTTTGCATGAACCGGATTGTTCTTGATGAAGTCGTTGTTCATAGAAACAGCGCAGCAAGGTTCATCCTGGAATGCAGTGTCGGTGGTCAGGGAAACGATTGGACGGAGTTTGCCTTCTTTTACCAGATCGTAAGCCCAGATGTCGCTGAAGATGGAAGCGTCGATTTCGCCGTTTTCCATACCAGCCAGGGTAGCGGAGGTCTCAACGTTGAGCAGCTCAACATCTTTGTTTGGGTCAACTCCGTATTCGTCGATCAGACGAGCAACAATGTTGTGGTCGGAGTTGCCGATACCGTCATGGATTGCGATGGTTTTGCCTTTGAGGTCCTCAACGGTTTTGATTGGGCTGTCGTTCAGAACGAAGATGGTCTTACAACCGATGTGTGCGCCTGCAACGAAGGTGTAGTTTACGTTGTTGGTGATTGGAACGAGCAGGGTTGCGATATGGTCGGTGCCCCACAGTGCTTGGCCGGTACCAACTGCAACAGAAACAGAGTCACCCTGCATGATGTCAACATTCAGACCGTACTCCTGGTAGTAGCCCAGAACGTCTGCCATGTATTTTGCGGAAACGCAGTTACCGCCGTTGTACATGTAGGTCAGCTTGGTGCCGAATACAGGTTCCTGCTTCATAGCTTCCCAGTCCTCAGCAGAAACTGCTTCCGGACGGTCAGAGTCGTCTGCAGCAGCAGTGGTCTCTTCCTTCTTGGTCTCTTCAGTTTTGGTGGTCTCTGTGGTGGTTCCGTTTGCTTCATTTGCAGCACCGCCACAGGCAGCCATTGACAGCATCATGGATGCAGCCAAAAGAACGGCAAGAATTTTTTTCTTCATGTTCTTTTTTCTCCTTCACTTAGTATCCTTAGGTTTTTTTATTTCCGTATGGAAAACAGACGAGGATTACTCTTCTGCAAAGGTACCAGCAAGTTTCAGGGTACGAGGCTGACCCCAAATGGTAGTGTCGGTGTTGACAGCAGCGTTCTGAACAACCGGAACGGTGCAGCCTTCAACAGCAACAGGGTCGCCAACAGTCAGGTCAGGAACTTCCTCATCCGGGCAGACAGGATTCCAAGCCTTTTCCATAACCTCATCGACGGTCAGGGAGCTGTTGGAGATCAGGCCGAGACGCAGGTAGTCATCTGCAATCTCGCGCAGAGCGCGTTCTGTGAACGCATCGGACAGGCCGAAGTGCAGAGAGTTCCAGCACTCAAGGCTCTTCTCATAGGAACCAGAAATCTTTCCGTCATCCAGCATGAATTTAACAGCATCTTCTGCGTGCAGACGGTTGTACTGGCCGCCGCGTTTGATTGCCATGGTAGCGTATTTTGCATGAATCGGGTTATCTCTGATGAAGTCGTTGTTCATTGCAACTGCACAGCAAGGCTCATCCTGGAATGCATCATCGGTGGTCAGAGAAACGATTGGACGCAGTTGACCTTCTTTTGCCATATCGTAAGCCCAGATATCGCTGAAGATGGAAGCGTCGATTTCGCCGTTTTCCATGCCGGCAAGAGTAGCGGAGGTTTCAACGTTGAGCAGCTCAACATCTTTGTTCGGGTCGATTCCGTATTCGTCAATCAGACGGGCAACGATGTTGTGGTCAGAGTTGCCGATACCGTCGTGGATTGCGATGGTTTTGCCTCTGAGGTCCTCAACGGTTTTGATTGGGCTGTCCTTCAGAACGAAGATGGTCTTGCAGCCAATGTTTGCACCTGCAACGAAGGTGTAGTTTACGTTGTTGGTGATTGGAACAAGCATGGTAGCAATATGGTCAGTACCCCATTTTGCTTGGCCGGTGCCGACTGCAATCGAGGTGGAGTCACCCTGCATGATCTCGACATCGAGGCCATATTCCTGATAGTAGCCAAGGACGTCTGCCATGTATTTTGCGGAAACGCAGTTACCGCCGTTGTACATGTAAACCAGCTTGGTACCGAATGCAGGCTCTTGCTTCATAGCCTCCCAGTCCTCAGCAGAAACTGCTTCCGGACGCTCGGAGGTATCTGCAGCAGCAGTGGTCTCTTCCTTCTTAGTTTCCTCGGTGGTGGTCTGGGTGGTTCCGTTTGCGTTTGCCTCGTTGTTAGCACCGCCACAGGCAGCCATTGACAGAATCATTGCTGCTGTTAAAAGAACGGCAAGAATTTTTTTCTTCATGTTCCTTTTTTTCTCCTTCACTTACTTGATTTCTCGTTTTAGTTTTTTATTATTCCGCAGGGAAGCAGACAGAGGTTTTACTCTGTTGCACCGTAGTTGAGCATTTCCAGAATACGGTTACGATACTCAACAAACTGTGCGCTGCTTCGGTTGCGGGGATAATCCAATTCGATTGGAATGTCCGCCTTGATGCTGCCCGGGTTTGCCTCCATGACGATGACGCGGGTGCCCATGTAGATGGCCTCGTCAACGTCGTGGGTAACCATGATGGCAAGCTGGCGGCGTTCTCTCCATGCAGAGAGAATTTCGTCCTGCATATTCATTCTGGTGAAAGCGTCCAGAGCGCCCAAAGGCTCATCCAGCAGCAGAATCGGTGGCTCATTGATGAGGGAGCGAACCAGCGCAACCCTCTGTGCCATACCACCGGAAAGCTGGCCCGGATAGTCGTCCTTAAAGTCTTCCAGACCAATCAGACGCAGCATCCGGTCTACTTTATCCTCGTTGCCCTTGAGGTTGTCCTTCATTTTGAGGGAAAAGCCGATGTTTTTCTCAACGGTCAGCCATGGGAACAGGGTTGGACGCTGGAACACCATGCCGCGCTCCGGGTCCGGTCCGGTGATTTCGGTTCCGTTGACAGTCAAACGACCGACAGTTGGAGTAATCAAGCCGGCAATCAGACGCAGGATGGTCGATTTGCCACAGCCGGAGGTTCCGACCAAGCTGATGAATTCGCCGCTGTGCATTTCCAAGTCGATGTTGCCAAGTGCGTGGGTAATCTCGTCTTTTTCAACCTTGGCAAAGCTCTTGGATACACTTCTAATTTCAGTACAACATCTTCCATTTATTTCACAACTCCAATCTGCCAGCGCAGAACACGCTTCTTAATCAAATTCAGGGTTTTGGTTACAACGGTGAAGATGAAGCAGATGACGAACAGAGCTGCAAACATCTTGTCGTAGCTCGCCCAGGATTTTGCCCAGGTCATGTACCAGCCCAAACCGGCTTTTACACCCATCATTTCTGCGATCATGATGGCAGTACAAGCGGTACTCATTGCCTGAGTCATACCCTGAAGGATACTTGGCATTGCGTGTGGAATCGCAACCTTGAATACCAGCTGACGCTCGCTTGCACCCAAGGTGCGGGCAGCCTCGAAGTAGTCCTTGTCAACATTGGAGATACCGGTCATCGAAGCAACGGTGACGGCAAACCATGAGCCCAAGGCGATGATGAAGATTGCGCCGCCGAACAGAGAGGTGGCGACAACCATGATAATCGGAATCCAGGTCGAGGTCGGGATAGGGCCGAGGAATTTGATGATTGGGTCAACCCAGTAACGGATTCTCTTGCTGTAGCCGCAGGCGATACCGGTGACCAGACCGATGGCAACACCGATGAAGTAGCCCAGGAAGAGCAGACGCAGGGTGTGCAGAGTGCTGACCAGAAGCATATTGCGGTCTTCCCATGCGATGTTCATGATGCTGTTGAGGCATGGAACGAATGGCTGGGTCAGGATACCGGTTTTCAGGGTGAGGTAGTCGTATGCTGCCAGCAGCAGAAACAGTGCCGAGTACAGAGGAGCTTTGTAGCGCACCTTCTGGAACAGTGGGCGATCTCCCTTCAGATACTTGAAGATACCCATAGCTGCGCGAACGGCATAGATTACAATGAGGATCAGGAGGAAACAGAGGTAGGTGTTTGGATTTTTGTTTGTGGAATTATCGGGAATCAGCTGGTACTCCAGCACAGATACCAGACCGCAAATCAGCGGCAGGGCGATAATCACATAATCCAAAAACTTTTGCAGGGGAGTTTTTTCCTTTTCTTCCAGCTCCAAAAGCTCTTGTCGGGTCAGTTTGCCTTCCTGAGCCAACTGGTCAATCGATTTGGACTTGTTGACAACGTCCTGCATTGAACGGCTGTCGTTCATGGATACATCACTCTTCCTTCTTTTAATGATATCATGGCAGGGTGCAGTCGGATTTTGTAGTATCTGTACATTTTGCTGCTCCCAAATTGCAAAGA
>URFD01000105.1 GCA_900547015.1 uncultured Oscillospiraceae bacterium
AGGACCGCCATGTTTCTCAAGCATCGAAAATAGAATTGAAGGATGTCAGCGTGATTAGGGACGGACAGCTCATTCTGGATAGAGTGAATCTGACCTTAAACAGAGGAAAACGATACTTGATTCTGGGAGAAAACGGCAGCGGCAAAAGCACCTTATTAAAGGCAATCAACCGGAATATTCCCATAGACAATGGCTCGATTTTGATGGATGGTGTCCCAATCGACGAAATCGATTTCCATGATTTCAGCCAAAATATCCTGATGGATTATCAGGAATCGTACTTATTTACAGCATCGATACAGGACAATATTACCCTTTATCAGCCCTATTCTTCGGAACGGCTCAAAGAAATTGCAGAAACATTAAAAATATCCTTTTTGATGGAGCACACGGAGGAAAACAGAGTTCATAACCTATCGGGAGGAGAAAAGCAAAGGGTTGCCTTAGCCCGTATTTTGCTGCGAAACCCCTCGTTTTACCTGTTGGATGAGGCTTTTTCTGCGGTAGATGTTGATGCAAGGAAGGAATTAGAGCAGTATCTTTTCAATCAGGGCTACTCGATTATCAGCATTTCGCATACAGATTCACAAGAAATTCTATGTCAGTACGATGAAATCATTGTGTTGCAAAAGGGTAAAATCATCGAGCAGGGCTCGTTCCAGCAGCTCATGGAGCGTCAGCAGTATTTCTACAGCCTGTATCATGTAACAGGAGAATAATCCTAAACACGCTCCAACTTCCGAACAGACAAAAGCCCTTTGGAAAAACCAAAGCTCGACAGATGATAAGATAGCGTCAGACGAACGCGGCAGAGGAGGAGTCAGGATGCGGGAGTTTTCCATCGGAGAAGTGATTAAGCATGGACAGATGAAAGAAACAACCAGCTACTGCGCCTTATGATATTGCCAAGATTGGTCGACACATTTTTCTCAAGGACAGCATGGACTATGCTGCTATATGCAGAGAATCATAGTATCTCTGTCGCTTGATCATGGGAGGAAGACCACCGTTGGAGGTGCAAATCCTCCGATTGTTCCAATAACTGATAATATCTCCAAATCATATAAAGGGGGTGATGTGAGATGAAAAGGGTAATTAGTGTTTTTGGTTCTTAGCAGGATGGTTACAATGGCTTGCGTGGTATACGCTCACAGTCCGCGTTATGCAATCATCAGGGATTTTGAATTGGTTGGTCATATAGGAGCAACTTCCGTATCTGACGGAGCTTCTGTTCGCCTAAACGATTCATATGACTCCGAAACGACCATAACTATGTTTTTTGCTTAACGAATACTATGAGAAAGGGGTTCACAAGATGAAACGAAACAATCTTTTTTCCTTGATCACGATGCTTTTTGTTCTATCATTCGTATTCTCTGGCTGCCAGAACAGAGAAGATGCAAAACTCCTTATCCAGCATCCAGAAGAGATTGCTGCTGTACAACTAATGGTACCTTCCTCTGGTGAAAAATATACTATGAAACAGACTGACCACAGATCCGATGTTCGGGATATGATTGACTACATCAATCAAGCAAAAAAAGTTGACGATAAAGAGCAGTATGATGGGAACCCTATCAGCGGGAAACTCATTTTAATTTACGAGAACAACGACAGAAAAACATTGACATATAGCGAGGATATCATTAAGTTTGATGGAGAATTCTACGAAGTGGAAAACCTACGGGATTATCTGTCCGACTTATATCACAATATTGGCGAAGAAGCAGTACTGGCAGACGAAAATGGCGGTATTATTGTTGAGGTAGAGGCTGTTGAAGATTCGGAACCCGCCACAACAAATCCAGTTCAAGAAACTCCAGCTGCCAACGCCGGAGATTCTGCCATCACTCCCCCTAAAATTGAAACCCAACCCGTAGAACCTGTGCTACCTGTTACTCCAGCCAAAAAGTATTTTAATCATACGCTGGAAAATATTGAAATTTATGTAGCTGACGAAACAGCTCTGAACTACAATTTGGACACGCAAGATTCAAAAGACTTCATGGCCTTGTTGCCACTATCTCAGTTTGTTCGGCAAGAAAAAACCATCGAATTAAGCACCATTGACATGAGTTCAGGCAGCTTTGTTCGCATCAATTCGGAGGATATGGACGAGTTGGCAATTTTCAAAAACGTTGACCAGGCTAAATTTACAGACAGAAATGGGAGCGTAGAATATTACTCAATCCCAAACGGCACATACAATGTTGCAATCAGTCTGGCTGAGACATTTAAGGAAAAGGGGACTAATGTAACCTTCAATGAATGATTCCAGTGACATTTCAGACAGCAACCAAGTTAGCGTTACACAAGGTAATAAAAATGAGAATCTGATGTGCAGAAAAACCGCAGTATGAAGCCAAAAATCAGGTGGAAAGCGAAACAATAACCGGATGTTTGGCAGGATCAATCGGGTTCTTAATATCTTCTCCAAGAGATAATTTTCCAAACAGAAAATTTCTTTTGCAGTCTTTACAAACTCAAAAGCCTTCCCCAATCGGGGAAGGCTTTGTTGCGTTTTGGAATCGGGAACATTTAAAGCTGACGGCCCACCTGATAGCCCAGCTGTGCCACAAAGACGGTGGAGCGTGCGAGCAGGGACATCAGGGCAAACCCGAACAGCAAGCCGGTGACCAGCCGCCGCAGGTTGCCGCTTTCGTAGCGGGTCAGCCGCTGGGCAAATCCATCCACCAACAGGGGCAGCATCAACAGCACCATCGCCTGCCAGGGAGGAATCCCGAGCAGGAAAAACCACACCGGCGCCATCAGGATGCCGCACAGCTCACCGGTGCATCGGGCGCACAGAGGAAACTGTTTGCCGCGCCAGAAAAAGGAGCGGTCGCTCCGACAGTGGCACCCAAACAGGATGGGAAGCCAGCGATACAGCCAGGCAAGCATCTCCGATTAGGACAGGATGCCAATGGTGATGGCAGAGGTGAAGATGAGGATGTAGTACAAAATCGCAAGAATCACCGAGACCAGCGCACCGATACCGGCTGCCTTGGCTGTTTTGGGCTTAGTGTCCTTCCAGACCAGAAACAAAATCAGACCGGCGACCGGGATGCAGCAGCCCAGCAATCCCCAGCCGAAGCCGCCGTTATCCACAACGGGCGGAGTGTTGTTTTGCGCCTCCCCACAATATGGGCAGACGACCGTATTTTCAGCAATCTGCTGACCGCATTTTCGACAGAACATCAGAAAATCCCTCCTTTTCCTCAGTGTATCGGAAATATCGACTGTTGTCAAGATTTGCTTTGCTTGCTTGACCCTAAAAAGTAAGATGGATATAATAAAAATGAGAGCAAAGCAGCGGCAGGATTGAGCCTGTCGAGCTTGCCAGCCGGGCGTTTTGGACACATCGGCTCTGTAAAGTTAAGGAAAAACAGTGTAACGCAAAAAGGAGTGTTTGTATGAGAAAGGTCATTTTGTACGGTACCGGAACATGAGGCGGCTGCCCACCGGTGAAAGAGGTTCTTTCCGAGCAGAATATCAAGTACCTGTATGTGGACATCTGCGAAAGCGTAGGAAAGCTCAAGAGCTTTTTGAAGATTCGCGACACCGCGCCGGAGATGCAGGAGGTGCGCCAAATGCACCGCGCCGGAATTCCCTGCCTTGTCATCGACGAGGATGTCATTCTGGTGGAGGGTGCAGACCACATGAAGCAGCTGATTGAGCAGTATCAGCTCAAGGACTAAGACAACGCAAAAAACCAGCCCATGTATCTGTGATACATGGGCTGGTTTTGTAATATCCAAATTTAATTTTACTTTGCGTAATCCACAGCGCGGCTTTCGCGGATGATGTTGACCTTGATCTGGCCCGGATATTCCATCTCGGACTCGATTTTGTTGACGATTTCGCGTGCAACAATGGCCATCTTGTCGTCGGAGATAACCTCCGGACGAACCATGATACGGATTTCGCGGCCTGCCTGAACAGCAAAGCACTTCTCAACACCCTCGAAGGAGTTGGCGATTTCTTCCAGCTTCTCCAAACGCTTGATGTAGTTCTCGACATTCTCGCGTCTTGCACCCGGTCTGGCAGCGCTGATGGCATCTGCCGCCTGAACGATGCAGGCAACCAGTGTCTTTGGCTCCACATCGCCGTGGTGTGCTTCGATTGCATGGATGACAGCCGGGCTTTCCTTGTACTTTCTGGCAAGGTCAACGCCGATTTTGACATGGCTGCCCTCGATTTCGTGGGTCAGCGCCTTGCCGATATCGTGAATCAAGCCTGCGCGTTTGGCAGTTGCCACATCTGCGCCCAGCTCGGCAGCCATAACGCCTGCCAGATGGGAAACCTCGATGGAATGCTGCAAAACATTCTGACCGTAGCTCGAACGGTATCTCATGCGGCCCAGCAGACGAATCATGTCAGGGTGCATTCCGTGGACATTGGTTTCCAGAACGGCACGCTCACCGTCCTGCTTGATTTTGGTTTCGATTTCGCGCTGTGCCTTCTCGACCGTTTCCTCGATGCGGGCCGGATGGATGCGTCCGTCCTGAATCAGGCGCTCCAGAGCGGTGCGGGCAATCTCACGCTTCACAGCGTCATGGCTGGACAGGGTGATGGCTTCTGGTGTGTCGTCGATGATGAGGTCAACGCCGGTCATCGTCTCCAGAGTGCGGATGTTGCGGCCTTCGCGTCCGATGATGCGGCCCTTCATCTCGTCGTTTGGCAGAGGAACAACCGAAACGGTCACCTCGCCGACATAGTCAGAGGCACATTTCTGGATGGCAGTCGCGATGATTTCCTTTGCGCGCTGCTCCGATTCGTCCTTGAACTTCTGCTCATAGAGATTGATTTTCAGTGCTTTTTCATGCACCAGCTCATTTTCCAGATTGGACAGCAGATATTCCTTGGCCTGCTCGGCGGTGTAGCCGGAGATTTTTTCCAGCGCTTCAAACTGGCTGGCTTTGATCTGGTCAGCTTCCTTGAGTTTGGCATCCGCTTCCTTGATGCGGTTTTGCAGGGATTCTTCCTTCTTTTCGAGGTTGTCCAGCTTGCGGTCGATGGATTCTTCCTTCTGCTGTACCCGGCGCTCCAAGCGCTGAACCTCGTTGCGGCGTTCCTTGACTTCCTTTTCTGCTTCGGTGCGCTGCTTGTGGATTTCGTCCTTCGCCTCGACCAGAGCCTCTTTCTTTTTGACCTCTGCTTCCTTGATGGCATCTCCTACGATGCGCTTTGCTTCCTCTTCAGCGGTGCCGAATTCGGCTTCTGCTGTTTTTTTGCGATACTGGATTCCGAATGGGAAAAAAATCGCAAAGCCTGCCGCCAGAGAAAGCAGGATGCAGGCGACGTAACTGATGACTGAACCCATGAGACTTTGTGTCCTCCTTTACCGATATGTGCAAAGATGTTTGTCAGACAGCCCTGCTTGGGCTATCCGGGAAAATTGTGAAAGCCGTTGCTTCATCGCTTTGGGACACAACAAAAAATCCGAACGAATTGCTCCGCAACAAAGGGAGGCACCGTTCAGAGAC
>URFD01000106.1 GCA_900547015.1 uncultured Oscillospiraceae bacterium
TTCAATATAAAAATAGAGAAAATGCACGATAGACCTGTAGAATAAAAGGGGAAGCTCCTGTACAAAGTAAACAAAAAGCCGGAGAAAAACTCCGGCTTTTTTACGTTCCTCTGGGGAAAGAACCCCTTTTTTGCAATGTTTGGACAGCTTATCCTTCATCATTTTGCTCAAAAAGCAGACCGTGTTCTCCGAGCTGAGCCAGCACCCGCGCAAAGTCCTCCTCGTGGGAATACTGGATGGTGTGCAGATGGACGCCGTTGGTTAAAGCGCACAGCGGCGGCGCATTGGAGGTGTGCAGTTTGTGGATAAACTGATCCACATCATAGCGGGAAAACAGCTGGAGCTGGCCGGAGATCTGCCCGTAGACCGGGTGCTCCACCGTGACATCCAAAACGGCGCAGCCGTTGTCCACCACGATATACAGCTCCTGTGCCATCATCTCGTCGTGGTGGCAGCAGGCGATGGTTTTGCGGAAAAAGTTTTGTTCGTGCCGCAGCAGGACATAGCCTCGCGGTGTGGCGGAAATCTCCTCCCCTGATGCGCGCAGCAGGGCGATGTCTCCCACGATGATTTGTCGGCTGACACCGCACTCCTTGGCGATGGTGCTGGCACTTAATGGCTGGTTTGTCTGGGTCAGCATCGACAGGATGATTTCCCTTCTTTGGGTTGCATTCATCCGGGCGTCTCCTCTCTGGCGGCATTGTCTTTGAAAAAACCCCAACCGGGACACCCGCCTGAAAGCCCCGGACCTTTCCTCCTATGATAGCACACCCAATCCGGATAAGCAAACCCCGAATCGCCTGACGGACAAAGAGCCGCAAAAGAAGCCTTGTCAGATTCCACAAAAAATTGAGAAAATCCTTGACAAGCTCAAAACCAATGCTATAATAGGTGAAGATAGGTGTCAAGACATCTGCCTGACAGGATGTAATTGCGGTTATATTTGAGGAGGATTATTATTATGAGAGCAAAAACCAACACCTTTACCCTGGCAATGACTGGTATGCTGATTGCCATCGGCATCATCATCCCAACCTTTTCGCCCATCAAGGTCATCATCGAGCCGGCATCCTTTACCTTGGCAAGCCATGTTGCTATTTTTATTGCAATGTTCATCTCCCCACAGGTGGCAGTTGCAGTATCTCTGGGCACCACACTGGGCTTCTTCCTGGGCGGCTTCCCGCTGACCGTTGTTTTGCGTGCGCTGACCCATGTGATTTTCTCGCTGGTCGGTGCGCTCTACCTGAAAAAGACCAACTACACCTGCATCCATTCGGTCAAGGATTCTCTGCCGTTCTCTCTGGTAATCGGCATCATCCATGCAGTCTGCGAGGTGCTGGTTGTCCTGCCGTTCTACATTAACGGTTCCATGCCGGCGGCAAACTATGAAAAAGGCTTCTTCGTTTCCATCTTCCTGCTGGTCGGCATCGGCTCGGTCATCCACAGCATGATCGACTTTGCCATCTCGGTTTGGCTGTTTAAGCCGATTCAGAAGGTGATGGGCGGAAAACGCGAAGAGCTTCACGCCTAAGATTGTATTGAAGCAGATAAAAAGTCTGGCAGCCATTCCCCGTCGGGGAATGGCTGCCAGACTTTTTTTAGGAAGAGGACAAAGCCGCTCGGGCTTATTCCTCAAATTTGCGGTTTTCCAATTCGGTCAGACTGGATACAGCGTCGCTGAGGTATTCAACCGGCATCTGTTCAATCTTGCCCTGGTCACACAGCTCTGCGAGTCTTGGGTCGATTGGCATTCTGCCCAAAACCTTCAGTCCGGTTTCGGCAGCAATCTCTTCCAGCTTGCTCTTGCCGAAGATGTCAATCTGTTTGCCGCAGTCCGGGCATACCAGATAGCTCATGTTTTCCACGATACCGACAACCGGTACATTCATCAGCTTAGCCATCTTGCAGGCCTTCTTCACGATCATCGAAACCAGATCCTGTGGGGAGGTTACGATTACAATGCCGTCAACCGGAATCGACTGGAATACGGTCAGCGGAACATCGCCGGTGCCGGGTGGCATATCGATGAACATATAGTCCACCTCGCCCCAAACAACATCGCTCCAGAACTGTTTGACAGTGCCAGCGATGACCGGGCCTCTCCAAACGACAGGGTCGTCGGTGTGCTCCAACAGAAGGTTGACCGACATTACCTCGATGCCGGTGCTGGTCAGGCGTGGGTCAATGCCCAGCTCAGAGCCCTGAGCGCGGCCGTTAACACCGAACATCTTCGGGATGGAAGGACCGGTGATATCTGCGTCCAGAATAGCGGTGGTAAAGCCTCTGCGCTGCATCATAACAGCCAGCGAGGAGGTCACCATCGATTTGCCGACGCCGCCCTTTCCGCTGACGACGCCAATGACTTTTTTGATATGGCTCAGGCGGTTCGCCGGTTCAAGCAGGCTCTGCGGTTTGGAGCAGGCGCCTTTGCTTGCACAGGAAGAACAGTTGCCCGAGCAGCCGGATGACTGAGACATAGTGCTTCATCTCCTAAAAGAATTTACGGCTTCCAAGGGCAGCCGTCCATGAGGATCATAGAATCCATACATTATTATTATACCTCTTTTTGAAAGGAATCGCAAGGCGCGCCGGATTTTTTGTATCGGCCTTCGCACAAAAAGGGGCTTGTCGGGATTGGGAAAAATGCCTATAATGGAAGAAAAGGAAGCCCCCTTCGGTTTTGCGGGCCTCCGACACCCAAAGACATCAAGAGAAAGGAAGCATTTCAGATATGAAACATATCCTCCTGATTGCCACAGGCGGCACCATCGCATCCGGCAATTCCGAAAACGGACTGACCCCTCAGATTTCCTCGGAGGAGCTGCTGGACTATGTCCCGGCTGCCCGGGAATTCTGCACCATCGATGCCGTGCAGATTCTCAATATCGACAGCACCAACATCCAGCCGGAGCATTGGCTGCTGATGGCACGCACCGTTCAGGACAACTATGAGAAATATGATGGCTTTGTCATCTGCCACGGAACCGACACCATGGCATACACCTCCTCTGCGCTGTCCTATCTGATTCAAAATTCGCCCAAGCCAATCATCATCACCGGCGCCCAGAAGCCGATTTCAATGGAAATCACCGATGCCAAGACCAACCTCCTCGACTCCCTGCGCTTTGCCGCCTGTCCGGATGCCCACGGGGTCAGCATCGTCTTTAACGGCAAGGTGATTGCCGGCACCCGTGCCAAGAAGGTACAGTCCAAGAGCTTCAACGCGTTCGAGAGCATCAACTTCCCGGTGCTTGCCACCATCCGCAACAACAAAATCGTCCACTATGTTCGGGAGAGCTGCCCATGCTCCTATCCGGCATTTTATATCGACATCAATCCAAAGGTCTTTTTGCTCAAGCTCATCCCCGGCATGGACCCCAGCCTGCTGCCGTGGATTGGGGAGCATTATGATGCGGTCATCATCGAGAGCTACGGCGTCGGCGGCATCCCAAGCGATGCTCATCGGGATTTCCTCAAAGAGGTGGACAAGCTGATTGCCGGCGGCAAGATTGTGGTCATGACCACACAGGTGATGTATGAGGGCAGCGATATGGCAGTCTACGAGGTTGGCCATGTTGCCAAGGAGCGCTACGGCCTGATTGAATCCTACGACATGACGCTGGAGGCAACGGTCACCAAGCTAATGTGGATTATGGCACAGACCAGAGACCCGCAGAAGATTAAGGCGATTTTCTATACCACCATCAATCACGACATCCTGCTTGCAGACTAGTTGAGACAGGGCTTTCGGAAGGAGAATCGAAACGATGGGCAATGTCCAACAGCAAAAGGAGGAGAAAAAGCTCCACCTGATGCAGGCGGCAGAAACGATGTTTTTGCAGAAGGGTTTTGCAGGCACCAGCATCGACGACATCGTCAGAACAGCAGGGGTCGCAAAGGGAACCTTCTACCTGTATTTTCAGGACAAGGCTGAGATTTGGGATGCGGTGGTGGTCCAAATCAGCCTTCGGGTGCTGGCACAGGCCAAGCTTGCGATGGAAAGCAGCGGGCTGGCGGATACCGTGGAGCGCATCCTGTTTGTGGCAGACGAAATCATCGAATATTTTCGCTGCCATACCGAGGTTCTGCGGATGATTCGGCGGGATTTTTCCTGGCCTTTGGTCTTGAAAAAGATGGAGGAGGCACAGGATAACACCCTGATGCAGATGCTGGACCAGTGCTTTTGCAGTCCCTACCTGAGCCGATATTCGCTGGAAGAGGCATATCGCCTGATGTTTATGATTGTCGAGATGGTCGGCTCAATCAGCTACACCTCGATCATTCTCGAGCAGCCTGCGCCGATTGACCAGATGAAGCCGCTGCTCTTCCGGGCAATTCGCAGGATTTTGGCATAGAAAAAACGGGAGGAAACAAGAATGGAAGAACAAACAGGCTGCCGCCTCTGTCCGCGCCGCTGTGGTGCGAACCGGGAAATCGGCGTGGGACGCTGCGGAGTCGGCAGCACCGTGAAGCTGGCGCGCGCCGCCCTGCACTTTTGGGAGGAGCCGTGCATCAGCGGAGAGGAAGGCTCGGGTACCGTGTTCTTTTCGGGCTGTCCGCTGGGATGCGTTTTCTGCCAGAACTACCAGCTCAGCGCAGGTCACTTCGGCAAAGAGGTGAGCTTGGAGCGGCTGGGCGAGATTTTTCTGGAGCTTCAGGCACAGGGAGCAAACAACATCAATCTGGTGACGGGCGGCCATTATATCCCACAGATTGTCCGCGCGCTGGACCAGGTGAAGGCAAAGCTCAACATTCCGGTGGTCTACAACAGCTCCGGATACGAGACGGTGGAGGCGCTGCGGCAGCTCAAAGGCTATGTCGATGTCTATCTGCCCGACCTGAAATTTGTTTCTTCCCAGCGCAGCCAGCGCTATTGCGCCGCACCGGATTATTTCGAGGTTGCCTCCCAAGCAATTTTAGAAATGTTTTCTCAGGTGGGGTCGGCACAGTTTGACCAAAGAGGCATCCTGCAACGCGGGATGATTGTCCGCCACATGGTCATGCCCAACGGCGTGGAGGACAGCATGGATGCGTTGACTTGGATTGCGGAGCATCTGCCGCTCGATGAGATTCTGGTCAGCATCATGAGCCAGTACACCCCCTTCTACCGCAGTGGGGAATTTCCGGAAATCAACCGCCGCCTGACGCAGGAGGAGTATGACCGGGTGCTGGACTGGATGGACTGCATGGGAATCGAGGACGGCTTCGTTCAGGAATTAAGCTCTGCCAAAGAGGAATACACCCCTGATTTCTCCCTTCAGGGAGTGGACAGGGCATAAAAAAAGGACCGCAACAGCGGTCCTTTTTTGCAAATCAAATGGATGTTCCGGTTCGGATGATTCAGGCGGCAAACCTGACACTGCCAAATCAGGATGATTTTAGGGTACAAAAAAACACCGGCTATTGCCGA
>URFD01000107.1 GCA_900547015.1 uncultured Oscillospiraceae bacterium
AACTTCGCTCTGCAAAAAGTTCCCTGATGGCTTCACAGTCTTTTTTCTCTGTTAAAATTTCTTTCCCGACTGTCCTTCTGCCCCATACAAAAAGAATCTGCCCCGTTTTCTAAAAACAGGGCAGATTCTTTTTATGGAATCAGCTGGCCGTCTGTATTCTGCTGCTGAATGGTCTCCTCGTTGAGACCAAAATATTCGTTAAAAATTGCCTTTGCAATCGGCGCACCTCGCTGACCGCTGTAGCCCTTTTCCACCACAACTGCCACCGCAATTTCCGGGTCGTTGGCAGGAGCATAGGCAATAAAGGTTGCGTTGTCGTCCCCTCCGGTTGCCTGCGGCGTACCGGTTTTGGAGGCGACATCGATGGGGTAATCTCCAAAGTAATAGCGGGCGGTTCCGCGTGCCGTGTCTCGGGAGGCTCGCAGCATTCCCTGACGCACCTGCTCAAAGGCCTCCTGATTTGCCTCCACTTGATTGAGCACCTCCGGCTCAATCAGTTCAACCGTCTCCTCCAGATTGTAGGATTCGATGGACTTGACCAGATGAGAGCGCAGACGGGTTCCGTCGTTTGCCAGCGTCGCGGTATAGTTTGCCATCTGCAACGGGGTAAAGGCATTGTCCAGCTGACCGATGGCAGACTGCAAGACGTTTCCGAAGGTCCACTGCTGGTCGCTGCCTTCTCGGGCTGCCGCAAAATATTTCGGGCTGGAGATATGGCCCAGCGACTCCGACAACTCGATGCCGCTCGAGGTACCCATTCCCAGCTGTTCTGAATATTTAACGATGTTGTCGATGCCCTGTCGGTTTCCTGCCTCGTAGAAGAAATAGTTGCAGGAGACCATCAGCGCATACTGCAAATCGATTGGGCCGTGCAGTCCCAGACAACGCGGGTTGTAGCTTGTGCCGGTCTGATAGACCTGCCGGCAGTCAATAAGCGTGTTAGAATCGATGACCCCTGCCGCCATCGCCCCAATTCCGGTGACCGGCTTGTAAATCGAACCCGGCATATAGATTCCCTGCGTGCAGTAGTTCAGCAGAGGGTTGAGCGGGTCTGCGCTCAGCTCGGAATACTTGGTGTAGTAGTCGGAAAGGTCATAGGTCGGATAGTTGACCATCGCCAAAATCTCGCCGGTCTTGACATCCTGTGCCACCACCGAGATGCGGTCTGCGCTGCCTCCCAGCTCGGGGGCATATTGCTTTTTCGCCATCTCCAAAAACTCGGCGCTGGCTTCCAGTGCTGCCCTTTGCAAATCCTTGTCCAGCGTGGTCACGATGGTGTTGCCGGGCTTTGCTTGCTTGATGATTTCGGTGCTGAGCACATTGCCCTTGGAGTCGGTGGTGATGCGCTTCTTTCCGCGCTGTCCCCGCAGCTGGTCCTCCATGGCATATTCCAGACCGCTTTTTCCGATCATATCATTATAGCCGTATTTGCGCTCCTGATACTCCTCGTTCATCTGCTGCTCGGTCCAGTCCGGGTGCTCTGCCTCGATTTTCTCCTTGATGGCCTGATTGTTCGACTCGTACTCCTCCTGATTGATCGAGCCCACCACGCCGATTGCGTGAGGTGCCAGCGTTCCGTCGACATACCGACGGCTGGTGGTCTCCTTGATTTCCACACCCGGCATCTGCTGGCTGTACTCGCGAATCTTCACCACAACATCGATGGGAATATTCTTGGAAAAGGTGTAGGGTGTGCTGTCGCTGGAGCCATAAATTTCCATCTGGTACCGAACGCCTGCGACCTTGCGCGCCATCACCGCATCCTCCGAACGATGGAACTGCTCCTTGCCCGCCCCACATTCCGGGCAGCGGTACTTGGCGGATTCCTTGTCCAGATTTCCGGTATAGACAAATCCGCACTGGGCGCAGGTCCACTTCATCAGCTTGTAATCCGCCAGCAGGTTATTGAGGGTCACCTCTGCGGTCGCATCCAGATTGATGTTCTTCTCGGTTTTCAGCCGCTCAATCTGCCGTTTTTGGGCATCCGTATCGGTCAAAAAGGTAAACGGCTCTTCGGTGCTGATGGGCAGGGTATCAATCCAGGTCTGGCCTTCCTGCTCCATCAGGGTGATAATGCGCTCAATGACCGTATTTTTCATCTTGGACGGCAGATAGGCCTCGTTGATGATGACATCGTAGCTGACCTCGTTGACCGCCAGCGGTCGGCCATAACGGTCCAACAGCTCGCCGCGTGCCGCATCAATGCTCTGCACGCTGCTGTAGCCGCGCTGTGCCATCTGCTGATACTGCTCGGCATTGACGACCTGATACTGCATCAGCTTGAGCGCAAAGCCGATAAAGATTGTGACAATGATTGCCGCCAGCAAAAACGCTCGACCCTTGTGGGTCTGTTTTTCATCCAATTCCAACGCCTCCTTCCGGGTTGGTGTTCTCCTGTTCGCCTCGTTGAGATTCGGCTAGCTCTCCATGTGCGCCTGAAATCTCCGGTGCAGTCCGCGAACCATCCAGAAAATCAGCGGGGTGACAACCAGCGTATCAACCAGCACCGGAAGCATCCGATGCAGCAAAATCAGAACGGTGTTGTCATATCCCCACATCACATAGTACAGAAAATATTCCAGAAGCAGCCGCAGAGAAAGTCCGCCTCCCACAAAAATCAGGCTGTTGACCAGAGAGGGCTGCATAAAATAAACCACCAGCAGTCCCACTGCGGTACAGATTGCCAGATATAAAATAGACTGAAAGCCAAACAGAACCCCTGCACTGGTGTCGCACAGGATGCCTGCCAGAAGCCCGAACAGGCCTCCTGCCGGCTGGCCCTCAAACATGGCGATGCACACCGCAAACGGCAACGCCAGCATCGGCTTGCTCTGCCCGATATAAAACAGGTTCGGGTCGCTTTGCAGCACATACAGCAACATCATCAGCAGAGTATAGACGAGGTACTTGAGCACCGCAATTTTGGTTCTCTTGTTCATCGTCCAGCCTCCCCGTCGGCAGAGGATTTCTGCGCGTTCTCAAAGCTGGTCAGGCTGCTTCCCTGTCCTTGGAAGGAGGTGATGACCACCACATCCTTGATGCTCTTGATTTGGTTGGTCGGCTCGATGACCGCATACATCATGGTACCCTGCGGTTCAAAGGCAACCTCCTCGATTCGTCCGATGACGATGCCCTGCGGATACAGTCCCGAGGTGCCTGCCGTCTGAATAATGTCTCCCTTGGCAACACCGCTCTCGCGCGGAATCAGGGACATTCTGCACTGTCCCTGCTCTGCCATGGCAATATCTCCCGACACGGTGGCAACATCCTGCGTCCGGACATCCTGACAGGCAACATTCAGGCGGACATCCAAAATGGTGGTCACCTTGGAAAACACCGTTCCCACCTCGGAAACGATTCCCACCAGCCCATCCTGCGTGATGACCGGGTCCTGATAGGAGACACCGTCCAGCGAACCCTTGTCGATGGTAAAGGAATAGAACTGGTCGGCAGGGTCGCGCCCGATAACCGAAGCGGTCGTCGTCTCCCACTCCGGATGCTCCTCCTTGATTCCAAGCTGCTCCCGCAGACTTTCGTTTTCGTGTTTATAATTTTCATAGTCCACCATCTGCTCGATGAGGGCACGATTTTCTTCCCGCAGACGCTCGTTTTCTGCGGAGATTTCCTCGGCATTCAAAAATTGGTCCAGAAATCCCGTGACCGAACCGCTGATGGATGCGCTCGCCGATTGCAGTGGAGCCGTAACGGTCCCCACCACCTTTTCCAAAACGGTAGCCGCTCCCATTGTCATCGTGGCGCGCAGCATAAAGGCAAACATAACGACCGCCAGCGCCACCAGCAGCTTAAAGACCCAGCTGTGAAAAAATTCTTTCACCTTGCTGCCTCCTTTGTGATTGCGTTTTTCCCGAAAAAAACAGACGGCTGCCCGCGCCATCCTGTAAAGCAAATGCCGCGGCAGCCGTGTCTTTCTCTTTTAATACTTGGAATCGTCGTCGGAGAGAAGCTCCTTCATGGTGTTGATGTTCTCCAGCAGCTTGCCTGTTCCGGCAGCAACACAGTCCAGTGGGTCCTCTGCTACCTGTACCGGCATACCGGTCTCCTTGGAAATCAGCTGGTCCAGACCGCGCAGCAGCGCACCGCCTCCGGTCAGGGTAATGCCGTGGTCGATGATGTCCGCAGAAAGCTCCGGTGGTGTGCGCTCGAGTGTGGTGCGGATTGCATCCAGAACCGACATCACCGAGTCTGCCAGCGCTTCGCGCACCTCATCCGGGTGCAGCATCATGTTCTTTGGCAGGCCGTCCACCAGGTTGCGTCCCTTGATTTCCATCGGCTGTTCATCCTCGTAAGGATAAGCCGAGCCAATCTGAATCTTGATATTCTCAGCGGTACGGTCACCGATGAGCAGGTTATATTTTTTCTTAACATACTGGATGATTGCCGAATCAAATTCGTCTCCGCCCACTCTGACCGAACGGGAAGCAACGATGCCGCCCAAAGAAATCACTGCGACCTCGCTGGTGCCGCCGCCGATATCGACGACCATGCTGCCGGTTGCCTCTGCTACCGGCAGTCCGGCACCGATTGCTGCTGCCATCGGCTCCTCGATGATGGCAACATGGCGAGCACCTGCCTTCAGCGAAGCCTCCTTAACCGCTCTGCGTTCTACTGCGGTAACGCCGGATGGAATACAGATGACCACACGCGGACGGGCAAAGATGGAGTTGTTGCACGCTTTTTTGATGAAAATCTGGAGCATACTTGCGGTGATGTCAAAGTCCGCAATGACGCCATCCTTCAGCGGTCTTACTGCAACGATAGAACCAGGGGTTCTGCCGATGACATCCTTGGCCTCCTGGCCGACATATTTTACGGTATAATTTCTGGTGTCCACCGCTACGACCGATGGCTCACGCATGATGATGCCCTTACCCTTCATAAATACCAGGGTATTTGCGGTACCCAAATCGATTCCAATATCTTTTCCGAACATAATTTTTCCTCCTGCCAATCACAACGGCGCACCTTGTTCCCACATCTTTTGTAACGAACAAGCCCCCTGCACCCACTTCGTCTATCTATTCCCAAATATTCGTATTGTTGATACAAACAGTTTTACTGCATGGTCCTATATATTATACCCCGAAATTCCCCCAATCTCAACAGGATTTTTTGAATTTTCTTGGACGGATAAAAAATTACGATATTTGTACCAATGGGGTATGCCCACCGGCTGATTCTCTGTCTAAATTCCCCAAACGCCCGATTTTTCTCTTCCTGCTGCGATGCCGTTTTTTCGGAG
>URFD01000108.1 GCA_900547015.1 uncultured Oscillospiraceae bacterium
CTAGTCAGCAGATTTTGTCTTTGGTCAAAGAGCGCTCCTTCCGTCTGTATCCGGGAAAACCGCTCTATCTGGAGGTTCGGTGCTGGAACCGGCGTGCGGTTGCCTGCTACGAGCGTGCCGGTTTTGCGATCGAGGGTCAGCCCTTCCGGCAGACGACCTCGATGGGCAAAGGGAGCTTTTACCGGATGGTCTGCCCGGCAGAGTAAAAGCCAGCCGGTCATTTTTCGACTGTAAAAAGTTTCCCTTCGTGGTTGCAAACCATCTCCAAATCAGGTATAATAAACCACAAAGGCGGTGAAACAATCATGATTGACAGAGAACTGATGGACGCAATCAGCCAGCTTTTGGATGTAAAGCTCACCAACGAGCTGGGACCTATCAAATATGAAATCAAATCGATCAAGGATGAGGTTCGCGAAATCAAGGACGAGGTCCGCGAAATCAAGACCGAGGTCAAGGCCAGCCGCGAGGATGTCAAAAATCTGGCGCAGACCGTCGAGAGCGTGGAAAAACGCCTGAAAAAGGTCGAGCAGATTCAGGAGCAGGATATTCAGCAGGAGCTGTCCCAGCTGTTTGAAGGTCAGCGCAACACCCTCGAGCGCTTCCAGAGCGTCAATGAAATCAATGACCGCGTGAAGGACATTCAGGGCGCCGTCGATGTGCTCAAGGTCCTGACCGTCAAAAAAATCTAGTCCGGCACTCAAAAAAGGATGCAGAACAGAATGATCTGTTTTGCATCCTTTTTCTTGTTATCCTCCTGTTTTGCCCGCACTCATCAGCGCAAGCCCCGCCAACAGCAAAATCAGCGTGAAGTTTGCTCCGTGTCCCAGCAGCACCAGCCCCGCTATGGTCATCAGCGCAAAGCAGACCCACTGCACCCGAGCGCAGATTCTCTCCGCTGTGGAAAGAGGAAAATGCCGCTGCATCAGGTTCATCAGCGCCTGCCCTCCATCCAGCGACGGCAGAGGACACAGCTCGAACAGCCCCAGCGCGCAGTTGACCGCCGAAAAGGACAGCCACCCCAGTCGGGCGCTCCCCGCCGCCAGCAGCAGATTGGTCAGTGGCCCAGCCAGATTGACCGCAAGCTCCGCTCCCAGCGAGGGTGCCGCCACCCGTCGGATTTCTATTCCGCAAGGCTTCAGTCGGATTTGATTCACCCGAATCCCCAGCAGCTTCAGCGCGGCAAGGTGTCCCAGCTCGTGCAGAACCACCGCCGCAAGACACCTGCCTCCCATACCACTGCCGTCCAGCACCAAAAACAGGCTCAGGCAGAAGAAAAACCCGAACCCCGGCTCCACCCGCAAAGCCTGCTCGGTGCGTCTGCTCCTCATGGTGTGACCCTCCGGGTGGGCAAGGACTGCAAGGGATCGGCTTTCAGCCCTTCTACCTCCACCTCAAAGTGCAGATGCGGCCCGGTCGAGATGCCGGTACTGCCAACCAGCGCGATGCGGTCGCCCTGTGCCAGCCGTTCTCCCTCCTGCGCCAGAATTTTGCTGCAATGATTGTAGGTGGTCCGCAGCCGTTCCGAGTGGCGCAGCACCACAAAATTGCCGTGGCTTTCGGAAAATCCGGTCTGCTCCACCACCCCGGGCAGAGCTGCCAGCACCGGTGTTCCCATCGCGGCGGCAATATCCACCCCCTTGTGGAAATCCTCCTGTTGGCTCAGCGGATGGGTGCGCCACCCAAAGGACGAGGTGACCGGCCCGCTGACCGGCGAACACATCCGCGCGGTCAATCGGTAGGGCGCAAGGGTCACACCTGTTGCTCCCGTCGGCAGAGGGCCTCCTGTTCCGCTTTCCCCGATGCCCAGCTGCGGCAACTGCTCCGGCGGAACCACCTGCCTGCTAATCCAATCTGCCAGCTCCTCCAGCAGCCGAGCAGCGCCGCCCTGCCAAAAGCTCTGCACCGTCCTGCCAATCTGTTCTGCCTGCTCCCACAGCGTTTCCTCGGATTGCACACCGCACAGCAGAGCGGCGGCATCCCGCGCTGTCTCGGCATCCTCTCCCTGCGTTTGCATCGCCCCCAAAAACGGAAAAACCGCCAGCAGGCACAAGGCCAGCTGAAAAGCGACCATCTTCAAAAATCCGTCCTCCGAAGCGTTGCGCTTTGAAGTGCCATGCTCTGCCTGTCTGTCCACGGTATCGCCCTCCCACCCGATTTGATACCGCAGTATATGCCGCACCCCCATCGGGTTATGCTTTGGCCTGATAAAATTTTACAGTAAAATTTATCCACTTTGCACAATATCCCTAAAATTATCGTCAAAATATTATCCATTTCTTTACATCAGTCCAACGCTGTGCTATGATGGAGCTGCATTCATTTTCACCTTAAAAGGAGGAATCAGCTTACCATGAAAGCAATCGTCAACGGTCGGGTCATCACTGTGACCGGCCAGACCTATGAAAAGGCAACCGTCCTGATTGAAAATGGAAAAATCAAGGCAGTCGCTCCCGACCTCCCGATTCCGGAAAGTGCCGAAATCATCGACGCCGAAGGCTGCTGGGTCACCCCGGGTCTGATTGACTGTCATACCCATATCTGCAACTTCAACGAGCCAAACTCCATGCCGGGTATGTACGACGGCAACGAGATGAGCGGCCCTGTCCAGTCCCATGTTCGGGCGGCAGACGCGGTCTATCCGGACGACTACGCCATTATCCCGGTTCGTGAAGCCGGATTCACCACCGTCTTTTCCACCCCCGGCTCGGGAAATGTCATCGGCGGCACCGGTGTTTCCATCAAGCTGCGCGGCCACACCGCTCAGGAAATGATCATTCCGGACAGCCAGCAGATGAAATTTGCTTTTGGCGAAAATCCAAAGCGCAACTACGGCGCCCGCAAGCAGATGCCCGGCACCCGTATGGGCGTTGCCGCTGTCCTGCGCGAGGCTCTGTACAAGGCTAAGAACTACTCCGATGCCCTCAAGGAAGCCGAGACCGACCCATCCAAAGCTCCGGAGCCGAACTTCCAACTCGACGCTCTGGTTCCGGTTGTCCGCGGCCAGATGCGCTGCCGCATCCATGCACACCGCTCGGACGATATTCTGACCGCTATCAGCATCGCGGAGGAATACGGACTGGATTATGTCATCGAGCACTGCACCGAGGGCTACAAGATTCGCGATGTGCTCAACGAAAAGAAGGTGCGCTGTGTCATCGGCCCACACCTGACCTCTCCAAGCAAATTTGAGATTCACGGCCGCATTCTGGAAAATGCTGCCCTGCTCAACGAGGAGCCGGACATCACCGTCTGCCTGACCGCCGACACCGGTTCCCAGACCTCTGTCCTGCCAATGACCATCGGTATGCTCATCCGTGCAGGCTTGTCCTTTGAGGATGCCATCCGCGGCGTCACCATCAACCCCGCCTCTGTTCTCGGATTGCAGGACCGCATCGGTTCTCTGGAAGAGGGCAAGGACGCGGACGTTGCCATCTTTGACGGCAACCCGTTTGACAGCCTCAGCCTGTGCCGTCTGGTCATGATCGACGGCGAGGTCATGATGAATACCTTATAGGAGAGGAGCAGAACAAGATGATTGCTATTATCAACGGTAAGGTCGTCACCGTCACCGGCGAGACCTTTGAACGCGGTACCGTCCTGATCGAGGACGATAAAATCAAGGCAGTCGGCGCCGATGTTGCCATCCCGGATGGCGCACAGATTCTCGACGCCAAGGGCTGCTGGGTCACTCCGGGCCTCATCGACTGCCACACCCATATCTGCAACTTTGGCGAACCTAGCACCAACCCCGGCCCTACCTGGGACGGCAACGAGATTACCGACCCGGTCACTCCGCAGGTGCGTGCCATCGATGCGGTCAACCCTTATGACTACGCTATTTCCAAGGTAAGAAATGCCGGCTTTACCACCGTCTGCATCCTGCCCGGCTCTGCCAACGTGGTCTGCGGCTCCGGCGTTGTCGTCAAACTGCGCGACGTTGCCACCGCCGACGAGATGGTTCTGCCCGGTCACGAGCCGATGAAGTTTGCAACGGGCGAAAACCCGAAGCGCTGCTACGGCCAGCATGGCAAATCCCCGATGACCCGCATGGGCGTTGCTTCTGTCCTGCGCGAAACCCTGTTCCGTGCTAAGGTCTACTCTGATAAGCTCAAGGCAGCCGAGACCGACCCATCCAAGGCTCCGGAGCCGGACTTCCAGCTTGACGCTCTGGTTCCGGTTGTCCGCGGTCAGATGCGCTGCCGCTTCCATGCACACCGCTCGGACGACATTGTGACCGTTATGCGCGTGGCAGAGGAGTTCCATCTGGACTACACCATCGAGCATTGCACCGAGGGCTTCCGAGTTGTCGATGCGCTCAAGGCTAAAAATGTCCGCTGCACCATCGGCCCATACCTCTGGGAACCATCCAAGCAGGAAATCTGGAACAAGAAGCTGGAAACTCCAGTCAATGATATGGTGAAATCATTCATTGCTTTTTATGAACAGAACGGACGTTTGCCGGTATGGAATTTTTGGGGAAGTGAAACGGATATGATGATTGGCTACCACGCTGTACCTGTTATTGTCGATGCTTATTTGAAAGGTATTGGTGATTTTGATGCAGAGAAGGCATTGGAGGCTTGTGTGGCTACTGCTAACTTGGATGATTATCGCGGCATTGGTCTGTATAAAAAATTAGGATATATACCTTATAATATAAAGCGCCGGAAATGCCCGTAACAACCGGTCGTCGGTACGAAGCGGCAACACACGACGGACAACCCGAAATACACTGTCAAAATATGATGAAACGAATCTGCAAGCTGTCGGTATGCCTGCTATTGCTGAACCTGCCGACTTTCGCCCGATGCCAGACTGCGGTAAGCCGGACCGGCGACGATTACACCCTGTCCAATCGATATGTGGAGGCCGTTTTCGGCGCCGGCAAGGTTTTCGGGATTAAAAAACTGGTGCTGAACGGCCGTTCTGTGGCTCCCGAAGGGCAGAACGACCGGCCGTGGGCACTCGTCTACAAAGGCCCGCAGGGCGAGAATCCCGAGTTGCTGCCCGAACACGCTGTTTACGAGGGAGTCGGGGTACGCGACGATGCCGGGGCCAAAACGCTTGTCTTCACGTGGCAGTTGACACTCGATTACTCGCCGGTGAAATTTTTTTTTTTAATGTTACGGCGACCACCGAGATCTACACTCTTTCCCTACTCGACGCTCTTCCGATCTCTGGCCATCACGGGCACGATCACGTTCTCGGTCGCCTTCCCCATCACGCTCGGCATCGCCATCGGCGCGGCCGTG
>URFD01000109.1 GCA_900547015.1 uncultured Oscillospiraceae bacterium
CATTATGAAATTTAGAGGGATGAACATGAATTTTCCCAACATCATCAATATCCAAAAGTTCTCCGTCCATGACGGAGACGGCATCCGTACCACCGTCTTTTTCAAGGGCTGCAAGCTCAACTGCTGGTGGTGCCACAATCCGGAAAGCCAGAACTTCAAACCGGAGCTGATGTACAACGCCGAGCGCTGTACCGGCTGTGCCCGCTGCATCGAGGTTTGTCCGCAGCACGGCATCCGCATGGTCGATGGCCAGTTCCTGGCTGACCGCAGCAAATGCGACGCTTGCGGAACCTGCACCGATGCGTGTCTGAACAACGCCCGCGAAATCTGCGGCCGCACCTACACCATCAAGGAGCTCATCCGCGAAATCGAAAAGGACCAGATGTTCTACGAGGAGTCCGGCGGCGGCGTCACTCTGTCCGGCGGCGAATCGATGCTGCAAGACCCGGAATATATGGAACAGCTTTGCCGCCAGCTGCACCGCAAGGGCTTTAATATTGCGGTAGACACCTGCGGCTTCGCTCCGTGGAGCACCTACGAGAGGGTTCTGCCTTATGTGGACACCTTCCTGTACGACATCAAGCTCATGGACCCTGAGCGTCACAAGAAATACATGGGTCAGGACAACACCCTGATTCTGGAAAATCTCAAGAAGCTCAGCGCGGCAGGAGCCAACATCAACCTGCGAATCCCGCTGATTACACCGGTCAACACCGGTGATCAGGATATTCAGGAGATCATCTCCTTCCTCAAGGAGAACGACATCCGAATCGTCAAAACCAATCTGCTGCCCTACCACAACACCGGCAACCACAAGTATGAGAAGCTTGGCGAGGACTACAAGGGCATCACCTTCGAGCGGCCGAGCGACGAGCGGCTTGAACAGATTAGACAGCAATTCATCGGGGCTGGCTTTACCAGCGTGAAAATCGGCGGTTAAGCCGCTGTCCCGAATCCACCGTTTTTTATATTATTTTTGAGAGGAGATCCTACTATGGAAGAAAGAGGCATGAACGCCCGCATCCAGAAACTGCGCCGTCAGAGCCTGGATACCCCGGCACGCATCTACATGGAGCGCGCTGACCTGATGACCGACGCATATAAGAAGTACGAAGGTAGCGTATCCGTTCCGGAAATGCGCGCACTGGCTTTCAAATACTTCATGGAAAACAAACACCTGTGCATCAATGACGGCGAGCTGATCGTCGGCGAAAAGGGCGACGGTCCGCAGAAATCTCGAACCTTCCCAGAGCTGTGCTGCCACACTCTGGAGGATATGCACGTCATGAACGACCGTGACCTCATCAGCTTCAAGGTTACCGAAGAGGACCTGAAATTACAGGAAGAAAAGATTATCCCTTACTGGGAGAACCGCTCCATCCGTCACAAAATCATCGAATCGATGACACAGGAATGGCGCGACTGCTATGAGTCCGGTATCTTCACCGAGTTCATGGAGCAGCGTGGCCCGGGCCACACCGTTGGTTCCCAGAAAATCTACACCAAAGGCTTCCTCGATTACAAACAGGACATCCAGGATTCGATGAATAAGCTGGACTTCCTCAATGACCCGGAGGCTCTGGACAAACAGCACGAGCTCAACGCGATGTCCATCGCTTGCGACGCAATCATGATTCTGGGTCAGCGCTATGCCGCACTGGCAAGAGAGCTGGCTGAGAAGGAAGCAGACCCGACCCGCAAGGAGGAGCTGCTCCAGATTGCACACAACTGTGATGTGGTTCCTGCTCACAAGCCGGAAACCTACTGGCAGGCAATCCAGATGTACTGGTTCGTTCATCTGGGCGTTACCACCGAGCTGAACCCATGGGATGCTTACAGCCCGGGCAGACTGGACCAGCACCTGTTCCCATTCTATGAGAAGGATGTAGAGGACGGTATCCTCGACGACGAGAAGGCACTCGAGCTGCTGGAATGTCTGTGGGTTAAATTCAACAACCAGCCTGCTCCTCCAAAGGTTGGCATCACCCTCAAGGAGAGCAGCACCTATACCGACTTTGCGAACATCAACACCGGCGGTATCACACCGGACGGCAAGGACGGCGTCAACGACGTCAGCTACCTGATTCTGGATTGTATGGACGAGATGAAGCTGTTGCAGCCAAGCTCCAACGTACAGATTAGCAAAAAGACCCCACAGCGTTTCCTCAAACGCGCTTGCGAGATTTCCCGTAAAGGTTGGGGCCAGCCTGCATTCTACAACACCGACGCCATCATCCAGGAGCTGCTCAATGCCGGCAAGACCATTGAGGACGCAAGACGCGGCGGCACCAGCGGATGTGTTGAGACCGGCGCATTCGGCAACGAGGCTTATATCCTGACCGGATACTTCAACCTGCCGAAGATTCTGGAAATCACCCTGCACAACGGCTTTGACCCTGTCAGCAACAAACAGCTGGGTCTGAAGCTGGGCAACGCAGAGGACTTTAAGTCCTACGACGAGCTGTTCGAGGCTTACAAGAAACAGATTCGCCACTTTGCCGACATCAAGATTCGCGGCAACAACGTCATCGAAAAAATCTACAAGGATTATATGCCTGCTCCGTTCCTGTCCATCATCACCAACGACTGCATCAGCCGTGGTAAGGACTACAACGGCGGCGGTGCAAGATACAACACCACCTACATTCAGGGCGTTGGTATCGGCACCATCACCGACTCGCTGGCTGCCATCAAGTACAATGTATACGATGAGAAGAGATTCTCCATGCATGACCTGATGGAGGCTCTGGACCACAACTTCGAGGGTTATCCGGAAATCTACAACTTCGTTTCCAACAAAACTCCAAAATACGGCAACGATGACGACTATGCAGACGAAATCATGGAGTCCGTATTCGACTACTACTACCACACCGTTTCCGGTCGTCCGAACGTAAAGGGCGGAAGCTACCGCATCAATATGCTGCCGACCACCTGCCACGTATACTTCGGCGAGGTTATGCTGGCCAGCCCGAACGGCCGTCTGGCACACAAACCGGTTTCCGAGGGTATCTCTCCGGAGAAGGGCGCTGACGTTCACGGACCAACCTCCGTTATCAAGTCCTGCTCCAAGATGGACCACCTGCGTACCGGCGGTACCCTGCTCAACCAGAAGTTCACTCCAAGCGTTGTTGCCGGAGAAGAAGGTCTGGACAACATGGCAAACCTGGTTCGCTCCTACTTCAACATGGACGGCCACCACATCCAGTTCAACGTCATTGACCGTCAGACTCTGATCAATGCGCAGAACAACCCTGAGGAATACAAGGATCTGATCGTTCGAGTCGCTGGCTACTCCGACCACTTCCGCAACCTCAGCCGTGCTCTTCAGGACGAGATCATCGCCCGTACCGAGCAGTCCTTCAACTAAAACCTGTCATCTGTGGGGAGAGGGGAGCTTAGGGACTTCCCTCCCCTTCACATAATAATTCGTGAAAGGGTGTATCTACCAATGAGTAACGCAAACTTCTCGATGCCAAAACCATACAACGAACCTGTCAAAGCATATCTGCCAGGCAGCCCAGAGCGCGAGGCTCTGAAGAAAGAGCTGGACCGTCAGGCTTCCCTGAAGGTAGAAATTCCGATTATCATCGGTGGTAAAGAGTACCACACCGATAACAAGGGCAAATGTGTCATGCCACATGACTTCAATCATGTTCTGGCTGAGTACAGCATCGCCGGCGAAACCGAACTCAAGCTCGCTGCTGACGCTGCAATGGCTGCAAAAGAAGAGTGGGCAAATATGCCTTGGGAACACAGAGCTTCCATCTTCCTGAAAGCTGCTGACCTGCTGGCTGGTCCATGGCGTGCAAAGATGAACGCTGCTACCATGCTGGGCCAGAGCAAGACCGCTTTCCAGGCTGAGATTGACTCTGCTTGCGAGCTTGCTGACTTCCTGCGCTACAACGTTGCATTTGCAGAGCAGATCTACAGCCAGCAGCCAGAAAACTCCCACGGCGTATGGAACCGCAGTGAGTACCGTCCTCTCGATGGCTTTGTAATGGCAATCTCTCCATTCAACTTTACCTCCATCGGCGGCAACCTGTCCACTGCTCCTGCAATCATGGGCAACACCGTTATCTGGAAACCTGCTCAGACCGCAGCTCTGTCCAACTACTACTTCATGCAGCTGATGAAAGAAGCTGGTCTGCCGGACGGCGTTATCAACTTCGTACCATGCCGCGGCTCTGATGTCAGCAAATATCTGCTGAGCGACCCACGCATGGCTGGCTTCCACTTCACCGGTTCTACCTCCGTATTCAGCGGCGTATGGAACCTGGTTGGCGAAAACATCAGCAAATATCATTCTTATCCTCGTCTGGTCGGCGAAACCGGCGGTAAAGACTTCATCTTCGCTCATCCAACCGCTCAGGTGGAACCTCTGGTTGCTGCTATGGTTCGTGGCGCGTTCGAGTTCCAGGGTCAGAAATGCTCTGCTGCTTCCCGTGCTTATGTTCCTGCCAGCATCTGGCCACAGGTCAAAGAGCGTATGCTCGAAGAAACCGCTAAGCTGAAGATGGGCGATCCAAGAGACTTCACCAACTTCATGTGCGCTGTTATCGACGGGGCTTCCTTCAAGAAGATCTCCGAGTACATCGACTACGCTAACGCTTCTGCTGATGCTGAAGTTCTGTGCGGCGGCTACGACGGCTCCAAGGGTTACTTCATCAAACCAACTGTAATTGAAGCAAAAACACCTGACTTCAAGACCATGGTAGAAGAAATCTTTGGCCCAGTTCTGACCGTATATGTTTACGAGGACGAGAAGCTCGAAGAAACTCTGCACCTGTGCGACACCGCTTCTCCATACGGCCTGACCGGCGCTATCTTTGCTCAGGATAGAGCTGCTATCGTCATGATGGAAAAAGCACTCTCCAACGCAGCCGGCAACTTCTACATCAACGACAAGCCAACCGGCGCTGTTGTTGGTCAGCAGCCATTCGGCGGTGCTCGTGCTTCCGGTACCAACGACAAAGCAGGCAGCATGCTGAACCTGTATCGTTGGATCAGCCCACGCACCATCAAAGAGACCTTTGTTCCTTCCACTGACATCGCTTACCCATTCATGTGCGAAGAATAAGAGGTCTTAGAAAAATCGGCACTGTCCCCGATTTTTCATCTTCATAAGATTTCTCCTTTCAAAACCATAAATATTCTCACAAACGCGAACAGCCTTGGCAATCCGCCAATGCTGTTCGTCTTTCTATCTCTATACATGCACAAAAAAAGACACCTGAAA